>CALEJD010000097.1 GCA_937898195.1 uncultured Clostridia bacterium
AAAATATTTATAAAAGCTTTGGAAAAACAGAAGTCCTTAAGGGTATTGATTTTTCACTTGAAAAAGGCGAAGTTTTAGCGCTTATCGGTTCATCAGGTAGCGGTAAAACTACATTGCTTAGATGCTTGAACTTTCTTGAAATGCCCGATAAAGGAACAATAAGTGTCAAAGACGAAGTTTTATATGAAGGCGATGCTAACGACAAAATTAATGATGAGCAAATTCGTCAGAACAGACTCCATTTTGGACTTGTTTTCCAGAATTTTAACTTGTTTCCACAATACACCGTTCTTAAAAACATTACATTAGCACCATCTTTATTAAAAAAAGGTACTGATGAAGAAATTAATAACAAAGCTTTAGAATTAATTAAAAGTGTTGGATTAGAGTCAAAAGTTAATTCATATCCTTGCGAATTATCAGGTGGTCAACAACAACGAGTGGCTATTGCTCGTGCCTTGGCTCTTTCACCAGATGTTCTTTGCTTTGACGAGCCTACAAGTGCTCTTGACCCTGAACTTACAGGTGAAGTGCTTCGAGTAATCAAGGAACTTAAAAATGGCGAAAACACAATGGTGATTGTTACTCATGAAATGAATTTCGCAAAGAATGTTTCTGATAAAGTAATATTTATGGCTGATGGTGTAATTGAAGAAATGGGACCGCCGGAAGAAATTTTTGATAATCCAAAGAGTCAAAGACTTAAAGAATTCTTGTATTCATCATTAAATAAATGAGAAAATCCGTCGTTAGACGGATTTTTCTTGTATTAGAGATACTTTTATGATAAAATGATATTGGTGATAATTATGAAAAAACTTTTTTCAATATTTCTTGCAACGATATTGACTATATCTTCATTCAGTGTTACTTGTTTTGCAGAAAGCTCTGTAAAACTCAGTTTGAATAGTGAAACAGATACTGTTTATGCTGGCGATGAGTTTGTTGTTAAACTTATGATTAGTGATAACTCAAAAATGAGTGGTGCAGCCATTGATATTAACTATGATAAAAACAAACTTGAATACGTTTCAGGCTCATTTGGTGGAATTTTAGATGATTCTGCAACTAAAAGCCTTAAAAATATCAATGGTGATAAAGCAAAAGTAAGATTTACTTATCTTTCACCGTCATCTTCTGTAACTTCACAAGGTGTTTTGGTTACCGTGAAATTTAAAGCACTCGAAAATGCATCAGGTAAAACAGATTTAACAGTTTCAGTTCCTAATCCGGGTGATTTTGTTGCACAGGATTTAACAAGATTAGCATATACTGTTGAAAATGCTAAGATTAATATTGTTGGTTCACCAACTGAAACAGAATCAGTATCTCAATCAGAAACCGAAACACAACCAGTTGAATCTTCAACTACTGAAACTACAACAAAGCCTGTTGAGAATAATATTGACGACGATGACGATGTGAGCAAAACAATTATTGTTGTCGTTTTAGCCGGTGTAGCAATTCTCATAGTTGTTGCTTTATTGACAAGAAAACCTGAATCAAAAAAGAAAAAGAGGAAAAAATAATGAAAAATATTATTATTGAAGAATGTCCTTATTGTGGCTCAACAAATCTAACAAAAGGCTATCAAATCAATGATGGTATGGTTTATCGTGATAAAATAGCTTCTTTTGGCACTTTGATTGAGCACATAATTTGCAAAGAATGTGCAAGTGTAGTTTATAGCAAGGTAGAAAAACCAGAAATTCTTAAATAATCAGTCTATTTATTTAATCATCGCATATTATTAAACGGTGATTAAAATGAATGATAATAAAAAACACATAACCAATGATGAAAAACTGAATATAATTGTTCATTTGATTGTAAATGGATATTTAACAAAAAATCAAATCAAGGCAATAATAAAACGGGGTAGTTAACACCCCGTTTTTTCTTTATTCAATTGGTTCAAAATCTTCTGCACCGTGTTTGCAGAGTGGACAAACAAAGTCTGGTGGTAATTCTTCACCTTCATATACATAACCACAGATTTTGCAAACATAACCTTTTTTCTTTTTAGCTTCTGGCTTTGGTTTTATATGGTCGAAATAGTATTGATAAGTTGCAGATGGTACATCCGATAATGTTTCTGCCTCAGTAACATCTGAAATAAATAAAAGGTGAGTACCACAGTCGATTATATCTGTAACTGTACAAGAAATATAAGCGTTTGTACCTTCGCAGATAAAATATGTTCCGTTTTCAGTTCTGTAATGGTCATTATAGCCTGTAAATTTATCTGTATCACGACCACTTGCAAAGCCAAAGCGTTTAATTAAGTCAAATGTTACATCTTCTGAAATAACTGAAATGGTGAATTTTTTAGTTCTTTCAATCATTTCACAAGTATAATTGCTTCTATTTACGGCAATTGTGATTTTCTTTGGGTCACTTGTGATTTGACAAGCAGTATTGATAATACAGCCATTATCTTTTCCGTTTTCATTTGCACTTAATACAAATAAGCCGTAACTTAGTTTAAACATTGCTTCATTTCTAATCATAAAATCAACTCCATTTCTTTACAAATTTATTATAACACAAATTATGCCATGTGTACACAGTTTTTATTTGTCTTATCATTATAAAACATTGACAAAATACGACAAATATGTTATCTTTGACTATGTAATTTAGTGCATTAAATTGCAAAAGGAGATGTAAAAATGAAAAGAAAGACAAGCCTTAAACTTTTAGCAGTTTTGGCTATTTCTGTTGTGTTGGTAATGACAATGACAGTGTTTGCTTTCGCAGAAGGTGAAAGTGAAGAAGTTGAATATGTAAGCAGATTCTATTCAACAATTTTCTCACTTCTTCCACCTGTGATTGCTATTGCATTGGCACTTATCACAAAAGAAGTTTATTCTTCACTCTTTGTTGGTATTTTAGTTGGTGGTGGGCTTTATGCATTCGGTCCTAATGGATTCAGCATTGAAACAATGTTCAACACAATTATGACTGACGGTTTTATCGGTAAACTTGCTGATACTTGGAACATGGGTATTATCATTTTCCTTGTTGTACTTGGAATTATCGTTGTTCTTATGAACAAAGCAGGTGGTAGCCGTGCTTATGGTGAATGGGCAAAGAAAAAGATTAAATCAAGAAAAGGCGCTTTGCTTGCAACATTTGGACTTGGCGCATTGATTTTCGTTGATGACTATTTCAACTGTCTCACAGTTGGTAGTGTTATGCGCCCTGTAACAGATACACATAAGATTTCACGTGCAAAGCTTTCTTATATTATTGACGCAACGGCAGCACCTGTTTGTATTATTGCTCCAATTTCTTCTTGGGCAGCAGCAGTTAGTGGCGTTGTTGAAGGCACAGATGGTCTTGAACTCTTTATTAAAACAATTCCATTTAACCTTTATGCACTGCTTACAATCGTAATGGTTGTTATGATTTCTGCTCTTAATATTGACTTTGGTCCAATGAAAAAGCATGAACTCAATGCATTAAATGGTGACCTTTATACAACAGACTCAAGACCTTATGCAAATGTTGATGAGACACCTGTTACAACAAAAGGTAAGGTTATTGACCTTGTTCTTCCTGTCGTAATTCTTATTGCCCTTTGCATTGTAGGTATGGTTTATACTGGTGGGTTCTTCTCAGGTGAAAGCTTTATCAATGCATTTGCAAACTGCGATGCAGCTTATGGACTTGCTCTTGGCTCAATCATTGCACTTATAGTAAATATTATTTACTTTATGGTAAGACGTGTTCTTTCATTCAAAGACTGCATGGAAGCAATTCCTGACGGTTTCAAAGCAATGGTTCCAGCAATTCTTATTCTTACATTTGCTTGGACACTTAGCGCTATGACAAATAACCTTGGTGCAGATATATTTGTTGAAGGACTTGTTGATGCAACAGCTGGTAAGCTTACTTACTTCTTACCTGCAATTCTTTTCATTGTTGCAGTTGGACTTGCTTTTGCTACTGGTACATCATGGGGTACATTCGGTATTCTTATTCCAATCATTGTTCCTCTTTTCGCACCAACAGATGTGTCTCTCGTTGTTTGTATCGCAGCTTGCCTTGCAGGTGCTGTTTGTGGTGACCACTGCTCACCAATTTCTGATACAACAATTATGGCGTCAACAGGTGGCCAATGCGACCACGTTAACCACGTATCAACACAGTTGCCTTATGCATTAACTGTTGCAGCAATTTCATTTGTCGGTTATTTGATTGCAGGCTTTGTTCCAAATCCTTTGGTAGTTCTTCCTGTATCAATCGCTATGCTTGTTGCAGTTCTTCTTGTTATTAAAGCAGTGACAAAGAAAAAAGCATAATTGAAAATATAAATTTAAAGACCTTATCCAAATTGGATAAGGTCTATTTTTAATATGAGAATGAGTACGAATATTTTTCTGTGAAATCAAATTCTGCTTTAACACTTTCACCGTTTTCATAGAATGTGCATTCGCTAACACCATCAATATTATATTGCATTTTTGCGAGATAGCCACTATTATTGATAATAAACATTACAGAACAAGGGGAGTAATAGGTTTTAAAATCGCCAACAGTTGCAACATTATCAAACCTAAACCCGTTTGCTATGGTGTTGATAGATGCAATGGGCTTTGCCTTGCTTGTTTCAGTAGATTTAAGATTGAAAACTATTACCTGACCACCACTACCCTTAGTAACTGAATAACTTTCAACATCATTCTCATTAAGACTTGGTGAATTGCTTTGTGGCGGAATAAATGTGTTCAATTTTGTTCCATCTTCTGCAACTCCATTTGAAAAAGATTTAATCAGTTGCCGCGTACCATTTGCTTGGTCAAGAATCTGATTAACTCTTGATTTTGTAATTTCATTTGCACTGTTAATTTTTGTGTCAGATTCAAAATCCGTCATATCAATATTGATATTCTGAATAACTGTAACAGTTGTGTCTGACTTATAATTCTTTGTTTTATTTAACGCGTTAATAACTACCTTTATAGCGTCTTTTAACGGCATTTCAGGTTTTGCAGTATCTGTTGTCTCTGGAATGTCGGAATTGTCTATAAAGCCTGTTTTATCGTCATTAAAGAGATAATCAAAACCAAAGTCAGAGTTTATTGTATATTTGCTGTCGAATTTCTCAATTTCAGTATTAAACTTCTTGTTTATAATCTTTTCAGTAAACAAGGTGTTGTAAATTGACATTTGATTTGCTCGAACGGATTTTAATGTGTCAGCAAGACTTAATATGACAGATAACGAGTCATATACACTGTTTACTGACGATGCAACTACTGATGAATTATTAGTAGCAAAACCGTTGCAAAGTGAATGCAATGCTTTTAACAATTTATCATGAGCATTTCTAAAATCGTCAACTTGATATTCCTGTGGGTCAAACTGACTATAATCAAATTCTTTTGCTTTGTTGTAAATGCTTTCGAATTTTGAATAATCACCATTAGTGTTATATTCATTGAGATGTGTATGTAATTTGCTTATATATCCATTATCGTTTACACTGCTCATTAAAGCGTAAAGTTCGCTGAATCTCATAAAATTATTTGACTCAGCAAAATATCTTATATAAGCAAAGCTGGTGTAGTTTTTATTATCTGATGAAATATCAAGTAAAGAAGCAATATTCCAAAGCTTTCTGCAAGTTTCTGTAAAGTTGCTATTATACTTGGTAAGTGTATAGGGCTTCGTTAAATCGACTTTTTCTTTTTCAGTTAGCAAATTAAACTCCGTAACTAAAAGAAGTTTAACATCGCTTTTGATTTCAGAAAACTTTTCATCATTAAGCTCTGAAAGATATTGATAACATTCATTATACTGTTTTTGTGCAAAAAACTCTTTAACTACATTTAATTTTTTTTCACCTGTTTTTACACAAGATGTAAACAAAAATACAAGGCAAAGAATTAAAGACAATATTTTATTTATTCTTTTCATTTTATCACCAATAAGACAAAAAATTATCATATTAAATTTACCATAAACAACAGAAAGTGTCAAATGAAAAAAGGGTATGAAAGTCATACCCTTTAAAAGTTTTAATTATATCTTACTTTTTCTGTGGACCGTTAAATCCGTTTTCTTCTTGGAAGTTAGCAATTTTATCAATAACGCTAAGCACAACCTCAAAGCCTCTGCCAACTGTTGGTTCCATTTCAAAACGTTCTGCCTTGTCGTGGAATGTGTGATAGTACCAAGTGAGCATTGGGTTCTGTGCTGCAAATGTAACCGATTTAATACCACCACGAGTCATTGGTGTGCTGTCGCAACCACCAACAGGGTTGTGAATGCAACCGTTTGTTTTGCTTTCGATACCCATTTCTTCGAATGTGTCTTTGAACATCTTTTCAAGGTCTGTGTCAAAACGGCAACCCTGCCAGTCGTCTTTAATAACAACTTCAAAATAGTCTTTATCAGCAACAGAGTCAATGTTAATGTTCCATGCATTCTTTGTTAAATCATCATTTCTGTGCTTATGTACAAATGCCATTGAACCACGAAGACCTGCTTCTTCTGCACCACAGTTGCAATCAACGATACGGCAGTTTTTTGGCATCTTATCAGGATTTTCTTTGAAGTATTTGATAACTGCATAGCTGAGAGCACAACCTGTTGCGTTATCCATAGCACCTTTTGATGCCATTTCTTCGTCGCCATCATTCCACATAACAACGAAAGCACTACCGATTGCAGTAATCACAGGGATAAAGTTCAATAAAAGAACAAATATATTCATTGATTCTGACATTGCAGTTGCGTTTGCCCATTCAGCACCAAACATAAGACCGGCATAAATTATAGCCATAGCAACTGAAATACCTATATTAAGGAATACGCAAACAGCACCAAATCCAACTTTACCATAAGTTGTGATAAGACCATAGATTGGGCTTTCAGGATATTTAGATGCATTTTCTGAGTGTTTCCAGTTCCAGCTTGTGTCTGTATGACCTGAAAGAATGATTGTGTAATCATATTTGCCATCTTCAGGAACTAATTCACCATATACATTCTGTGAAATCTTCTGCTTGAAGAACATATCAAACCATGGTTTGTAAAGGAAACAACTACATACAAGCCAAATTACCATCGCAATACCGATAAATGCCATTGCAAACCAAACGTGGAAATTATCAAGCGCAAAATATGTAAGTGCACTTAAAATAATACCAACCCAACCAGCATAGGGGAGTCCACCAATGCTTGAACGAGGGGAAACTGCAAATTCTTCTTTTTTTGCTTTAATGCCGATATCTTCAAGCTTTTTGCCCATATAATCAGCATATTTTCTTTCTCCTTCAGAGCCTGGAAGACGTGAACCCATATTTTCAGCGTCTTTAACTATATCCCAAGCTTCTTGGACATACTTTCTTGATTCCTCTTTCATTGTAAAACCTCCAATGTCAATATACATTATATGTTACAATATTTTTTGAGTAAAATCAAGTCAATTTTTATTAGAATCATCAACAGTTGCGTTATTTTTAACTGTATATTCTGGTTTATAATCAAAAGCGTCATATAAATCAAATCGTTTTATCGGTTCAAAATCACTTCCACCAAATGTCATAACACCATCAAACTCTTTCAAAGCCATATCGTTGATTGACAAACCACTTATACCTATTGGGTATTTTTGCCATAAAAATACCGCATCGGTTGCAACCCATCTAGAGATATTATTTTTTATTTGTGCCGAATGTGCAAGATAAGCTCGTCTGTTGGTTGAACCTTTAGAAAATGCAAATTCATATCCTGAAATAAAAAACTTGTCACGCTGACTTTTTGGTGTGTATTCAGATAATGGTGCAGTTGAAAATGTCTCATTATTATCATCCGATAATGCGATAAAAAACTCTCTGTTTTCATCTTTATCCATTGGCACAAAATCCCCATCATAGTATTGATGATACACGCCATTTCTGTATTTTGCTTTACTGTTATCTGGTAATGAAATACGCATTATTGTTCGTATTTCTCTGTCAGGAAAATAGAAAATAAAGACCTCTGATGTGCATATAACTACTTTGTCATTAGCTAATGTTGTTTGTTTAATCTCATCAGGCTTTTCAATTAGCAGATGTGTTGCGTCACTATATTCAAGCACTTCGCTGTCAGGCAAATCCTTGAGATATTCTTCTGGAAAACCTAACTTAAGTATGTTTATTCGTGCTTTTTCTATTTCTGACTTTGCAATGCTTGAATCTGTGGTGCTATAAATTGTGGCTTCAACTCTGGGACTTGACGCAATATAAGTTGAAATAAGGGGAGTGACTGCAAGAATAATTGCCAAACCCACAAAAATAACTTTTTCACCTTTTTTGAGTGTTTCTGTCAAATCAAATTCAGGCTCTTTATATGCAAGAATTTTCTTTGCTCTTCCAAGGTGACAAAGAGTAAATATCATTAATATTGGTGTAACATATATTAATACTGTTACTTCGGTCAATGCAGAAAACACAATAATTATTGTACATATCACATATGATAAGAACCCACTTGTGAGATGCGGTTGTTTGTCTTCTTCTGACACAAGATTCTTTGTAATATCTTTTATACCCGAGAAAATACACCAGTATTCAAATAAAGTTATTGGAGTAAGAATAAAAGCATTTATAAATTGCAATGTGCTTGAATCAACCATATACAATGATATATTCTGTATAATTAATGACAATAGTTCAGTACCTATATCAATGAATAAAGCAATATTGAGTTTTTTATTGACGCCTCTTAATTTGAATAGTCCATATAGAAGCAGTAATCCGCCAATAAACTTTGTGATTTCTCCCATTCCTGGAAATAAATTAAATTGGAAAAAGCTGAGTGCCATACCCCAAATAATAAAGTTCAAAGAAGAACGCATATATTCGGTTGGTATAATTGAATAAAGTTTACCAAAATCACTAGCGATTTTATCTTTGTCACCCATTTTTTCGATGGCTTTTAATTGTGCAGATTCATCATCCATACCCAAAGAGAAGTTCTTTTCATATTCTTCAATAAGATGAGAATACAATTCGTCATAAACTTCATTTTTCTTGCGTGGTGACATAATCTTTTTGCAAATTGAGTTGATATATTCGTCAATTATAAGAAAATCTCTATTTTCATCCATAGAATAACCCCCAATCATTGTAATTTCTTTTATTATTTGATTTGTTCAGCATCTTTAGCAAGATAGGCTGGGTTATACATTGACATACTATAATAATCACTTTTTCTTAACCAATATGGAGTGAATGGGTCATTAATTTCCATTATAACTGCTTGTTCATATTCACAATAGAAACCTAATTTTTCTTCTGTATCATCTTTCTGAACAGTCATAGAAATATATGCTCTGTAATTTTCTGCATCTTTTGTTGGTGCAAAAATATAGTGAATATCTTTAAATTCATCGTCTGTAACAACGTCTTGTTTAACTAACGGGATTTCTTTTGTCATGCCGTCAACATCACAAAGTATTTTGCAGAAAACATCAGTTTGATTTCTTCCTGTAATATCAACAAAGAATTCCGTATATTCTCGTGGCTCAAACTCTTTCATTCTTTCAACTGAAAACAATGCACGAACTTTATAAGTATCAGTCTTTTGGTCGTATAATGTAAATGCATAAACAACATAATACGATTCACTCAAATCTTCAGTTTCAGGTTGAGTAACATTATATAAAGTGATTTCGTCGTCACCTTTAGCGTGCTTGGTTAGTTTAATTGCATTTTCATATTTTAAGACTTCACTTTCAGGAAGCTCATTTGCAATTTCAACTGGTAAGCCTAAATTGACCAAATTGTTTTTGATTTCAGTAATATCAGTTTGCTCATCATCAATTATATAATCTGCAGGAATATACGTAATGAAATTTCTAGGCATAAGTAATGAAAAAGTGATTGCAAAAAATATCACAAAACAAAAAACTACTTTTTTAACTGATGTTTTTTTTGCTTCAATACCAACTTTAAGATTATCAATAGCTTTTATCGTTGTATAAATTACTGCTGCAGGTAATATATTGCAGATAAAAGCTATGAAATATGGTCCTATAACATTGAAATATTCAGCAAGCATAACTAACGCGTTGCTGATTATTATCAATGGTATTGATGCAATAGCTAATTTTATATCAATTTTAGGTTCTTCTAATTCTTTCTTTATTTTTATAAGCCCTAAAAGTATAAGTGTGTATATCAAAATGATGGCAGTATGATGAGCAAATGCTATACATAGAACCAACCATTTTTCTATAAAGAAATTGCTTTGCATTATCATAGTGATTGACTGAAGAACAGCATTAACTATTGTGATTATAAAAGCAATGTTAAATAGCTTGTTTACTTTTTTGATTTTATCTAATCCTATATATACAAAAAGTGTAAAGAAATATAGAAAATCTATTTTTAATGTTCCAAAAGAAAAAACAAGCATAAGGGGCATTGCCAAAGCGTATGCAGAGCGCCTGAAATATTCTGCAGATGAGATTGGATAAAGTTGTTCAAAACTCTTGGCTACTGATTCAGTATCACCCATTTTTTCAACAGCTTTTCTTTGCGCTTCTTCGTGACTCATTCGCAAGGCGATATTCATATCATAATGGTCCATTAAATGTGAGAAGATTTCTTCTTTAACTTCTTTTTTAGCGCGTCTGTCTTTTATGTCTTTTGTAATTATAGAAAGATATGTATTGAAAATTTCATATTTTTGTTTCATTTTCTCACCGCCATATCATAAGGTTTATCTGAATTTAGGTTGCAGAAAGTGCACCATCAAGAATTTTACCTACGGCATAGCTGTAAGTTTCCCATTCCTGCTTTTGCTTTGCAAGTTCAGTTAAACCTTTTTCGGTGATTTTATAATATTTTCTTTTGCGACCGTTTTCTTCACTTTCACACCAACGAGAAGTGAGAAAATTTTCTTTTTCAAGAGAATGTAAAATAGGGTAGAGCGTACCTTCGTTCATCTGGAACACATTGTCAGACATCATTTCAACAGTTTTGATAATCTGATAGCCATACATTTCACCTCTTGAAATAACACTTAAAACAAGAAGTCCTGTACTTCCTTTTGCGAGTTCTTTACTGATTTTCATAAAATTCTACTCCTTTCGTTATACATAGATATTCGATGTATGATAAGTAAAAATTAAGGTATCCGTAAATATTTAATTTTCGGATACCTTGAATATCTAGGTATAGTATAGCATACCAAATATTACCTTGTCAAGTTCATAAATAAAAAGGAGTCAACAAAATGTCAACTCCTAAAATTACTTTTATTTATTGCCTTTCTTTTCGTATCCGAATGTAGAAGCGAAAAGGTCAATTTTGAATGCTTTGATTACAGAACTGAAAAGTCTTGAACCTTGTACAGGCATAAGGCGGTTGAATCGTCCCATTGCATTGCCGTCAAATCCAACAACGATATATGACTTTTTCTTGAGAATACCCTTAAGTATTTTGTTTACTGCTATATGGCAAGGTGTTGAAACCATATTGATAAGGTCCATGCCGTTTGTTTCGCCTTGGTTTCTGAAAATGTCTGTCTTTGTAAATCCAGGGCAAACGAGACCTATGTAAGCTTCGCCTCTGAGTTCTTCTCTCATAGCCTCAGTCAAGCCTTTAACCGCTGCTTTGCTTGCAGAATACATTGATGTTCCGCCGAGTGCCATAAGTGCTGCAGATGATGCAACATTTATAATTGCAGGAGTTTCGCTCTTGAGAAGGAGAGGGAGCATAATTTTTGAAGAATATGCTGCTGAATAGAAGTCAATATTGATTGATTCGTCAATTTCTTCCTTTGAATAGTTCATAAGTCTGTCGAAACGAGGAAGAACACCAGCATTATTGATAAGAACATCAGGAGCAATATTGTTTTCAACAAGCCAATCGTGAAAATTCTGCCAGTTGTCATAACTTGAAACATCAAAAAGTTTATAAGAAAATAACTTTGCATAATCGCCAAGCTCTTCAACGAAGTTAAGCATTTTCTTTTCACTTCTTGCAACACCGATTACATTACAGTTATGCTCTTTTATAAGTCTTTCAGCAAGCATTTTGCCAATACCACTTGATGCACCTGTGATGATTACTGTTTTGTTATCAATCCACTTTGCCATTAAACACACCTCAAAATAAAATATTTTACCGGAAGATTATACCATAAGTATTTAACGTTTTCAACAGTATAAAATAAAAATCCAAACCCAACCAAAAGGTTGAATTTGGATTTTTGTCTAATTACATCAAGATTGATACAAGAAAGACTTTACCTTAAAAAATGGTTGTAAAGTCTTACACGGGTATCTTGCAGGTTTCAAATTTTTGAATTAAAACCAATCACAACTGTCTTGCTCCTTTGATTTTAACTGTCAACTGTTTTATATTCGTTTTGTGCCCCTGTTTTTTTGTGTTATTTTTACAACTTGTTTTTTCAGAAGGCTTTTTCCATTAATGTAAAAGAAACAAGCTGTTAAGGTAACAACAACCGTAAAGAAAAAGCCAGCCGTCCATACCCATTGTACACTGCTAAAAACATACCACGCACTGTTTTTGAATTCAACTGCATTCACACCTGCAAAATCTTCTATACCGAATTTTTTTCCGGTTATAAGAAGTCCATTGAAAAGTGCTTTTGCTGTTAGATGGTGTGTCATAACAAAGAAGGTGTTGTCTGAAATAAAGTTTACAACTTTGTTATCCCCGAGCAAAGGTGCTGCAAGTTTTGAAATTTTAAGCCAGAAAGCAGTACCTGTAAGTGTGGTTATCATCGGCAGCAAAACATTATTTGTCCTGAAACCTGTCATAAATGCACAGTTGGGGAAATTTATTTCAGTACCGTAAATTGAAAGCAGAACAAGATTTATACATATACATACCGACACAAGCACTAATGTGTTGATCTTATCAAACCATTTTTCAAGATGCTTTTTAAAAAAAATACCAAGCTCATAAAACTGCAGGAAGAAAAAAGTTTTAGCAGTGAGCAGCTTAAACTCTGTAAGAGCTGACTGACTGCTGAAATATACTGCAACTGTGCCCAGTGTAAATAAAACTGCCATCGCAACAGGTTCATTCCATATTCTGTTAAAAAGCTTACGTGCAAGCAGATAAATCACACTGACGGTAAAAAGTACGGGAACAAACCATGAAGGGCTATTTAATCCAAAGGAAGTACCTTGAAAAAATATATTCTTTACAAGCGGAACAAACTCCCACTTCTGGTAATTTAGAATACCTTTTTCTGTCAGAACATATGTCAGAACACCGTAAAACG
The DNA here is from genome assembly GCA_937898195.1 of uncultured Clostridia bacterium. Classification (GTDB taxonomy): domain Bacteria; phylum Bacillota; class Clostridia; order Oscillospirales; family Acutalibacteraceae; genus Fimenecus. The sequence continues at coordinate 13,261 of CALEJD010000097.1, forward strand.
CAATCCAACCGAAATACGGCAACAGAAGCTTTGTGACTTTATTTTTCACGAATCCAACAACGGATTTCATTGATTCTATGTACTTTTCCTTAAAAAAATACCCGGAAATAAAAATGAACATCGGCATAAAAAATGAGTCATAGGGAAATACCTGTGTAAAGAAAGACATTCTCGACCAGAGATGTGCATCCACAACAAATATGATACCCAGAGCAGATAAAATCATAAATGCTTTGTTTGATTTTCCACGTGCAGAATTTACGACGAAACTATTTTCCATAAAAATTTCTCTTTTCTGAGTTTAGTTAATAAGATTATTATACCATAATAATCCTGCGAAATAAAGTGTTTTTTATTAACAAATGTTTTTGTCAAAATCGCATACAAAAAACTGATATTTTTCTGTTAAATATAAAAAATGACAAAAAATTAGGAATGGTTCTATGATTTGTTTCTAAAACTGCTATATTAAAAGCCACACGATTACACGATATATGTGTATAGAAAATCGGCAAAAAATAAGGCAGGTAATTGTATCAAAAATACCTGTCTTATTTGGTCGGAGTAACAGGACTTGAACCTGCGGCCTCTTGACCCCCAGTCAAGCGCGCTACCAGCTGCGCCATACCCCGTTGTTATCAACGCAAGATATGATAACATAATCGAAAATAATTTGCAAGTATTTTCAATATATTTATCTTTACCTTTGCCTTTTCCCAATAAGTGTGTTAAAATTTAAAAAAAGGAGTGTTTTTATGAAAAAGTTACCAAAGATTTTATTATCAATTCTTGCTGTGATTTTGGTTTTAGGCGTTGTTTTTGCGGTTTCTTTTTATTGGTATTATCCACATTATAAAGATATGAAAAAAGAAGTCGTAATACAAGACATTTATCGTGAAAATGAACTAAGAGTAATGAGTGGCAATGTCCGTTGCATTTCACCAACCGATTTAGGTAAAAAGAGTTGGTTTTATCGTGCAGACCTTATAATGCAAGGTATCCAAAAAGAGCAACCAAGCGTTATAGGTTTTCAAGAAGTTACCAAATGGCATTATTCATATCTTTGTGACACATTGGGAATGTATGACTCAGTAATTACATATCGTGATGACGCATTTAATTCAGAAGGATGTCCTATTTTCTATCGTTCTGATATTTACACTCTTATTGATAAGGGTTCATTTTGGCTATCAGAAACACCCGATGTAATGAGCAAATCTTGGGGCGCACAGTTTAACAGAGTTTGTAGTTATGTTATTCTTAAGGATAACGCCACAGAAACAGAGTTTGTTGTCTTTAATACACATTTAAGCCATGTCAGTGATGAAGCTCGTATAAACGGAATACAAGTGGTTCTTGATAAGATTAAAGAGTTTGGTTCGTTGCCTGCAGTGCTTATGGGTGACCTTAACGCCGAAGAAGATTCAGAGACCTATAAGAGCGCAACGGTTAATTTCCTTGATACTAAATATCAGACAGAAAACACAATGACAAGTTGCACATATCAGGGTTGGGGAGAACAACTTGACAGAAACTGTATTGATTATATTTTAGTTTCAAAAACAGGGTTTAGAACAAATTCTTATAGGGTTGTAACAGATACTTATGACGGCGTTTATTCAAGTGACCATTTCCCGTTATCTGTAAGTCTTTCGTTTGAATAAAACTATATAAGGGATACCAAACGGCGTGTTCAAATAGGGATTTAACAGCATTAAACCAATCATTTCGGCGCAAAACTTCGTTAAAATGTTTGAAACCCGTCAGGGTTCCTACATGTTTATGCCTTGTTTTGCATCCAAACTAATAAGGTTTAATGTGCAACGCAGTTTTAATCCATATAATTTTCGTTTAGACAAAATGACAAAAATCTCGTAATGCTTTGTGCCTTACGAGATTTTTTCGTGAAGTATTAACGGAAAGTATAGGATTAAAACCTATTAAATCCCTATCTGAACGCGCCGAAAGGTATCCCTTATTTTTATCCTAACATAACATCTAATAGCATCATCGTAGCAAAGCCTGAAACAATACCCATTGTAGCAAAATATGGTTGAGATTTCTGGTTTTGTTGACATTCGGGTATTAGTTCATGTACTGCAACTAAAACCATAGCACCCGCAGCAAAAGAAAGAGCATAGGGGAGAACAGTTTCAATATATACGGTCAGCAAAGCACCAACTACACCTGCAATGGGCTCAACCATACCGGACGCCTGACCGAATAGGAAACTCTTTTTTCGTGAATAACCCTCTCGTCTTAATGGTACTGAAACTGCTGCACCTTCGGGAAAATTCTGTAAGCCAATACCTACTGCTACTGACATAGCACCTAATAGATTTTCATTAGAAGAGTTATTTTGAAGAGCACCAAATGCAACACCAACTGCTAAACCCTCAGGTATATTATGCAATGTGATTGAAAGAACTAACATAATTATTCTTTGAAATCTTTCATTCGGTTGAGATTTTGGGCTGTTTGCTTTGCTTCTTGCAAATGTAACAATTTTATCAGAAATCCACATAAATGTTGCGCCAAAAAGAAATCCAATTGTAACTACAAAATATGCAGGTGTGTTTAATACGGATTCTGCTCGTTCAATAGCCGGTTGCAATAATGACCAGAAACTTGCTGCAATCATAACACCTGATGCAAACCCAAGCATAATATTAAGTATCTTTTTGTTGGGGGATTTGAATAAAACTACTGTGGCGGCACCCAATGCTGTTACAAACCAAGTTCCAAGTGTTGCTATTAGCGCCATAATGACAAAACTATTCATATAGCACCTCCATTATCCATTATATCTTTTGAACAACAAAAGGGTGAATAGTTTTATTTTTATCTATAAAATACCATTGACAACAGAACAAATGTTCGATAAAATATTATTGATAAACGGAGTGATATTTTTGGACAGAATAATTCTTCATTGTGATTTGAACAATTTCTATGCATCTGTTGAATGTGTAAAAAATCCAGAATTACAAGGCAAACCAGTAGCCGTTTGTGGAAATCAGGATGACCGTCACGGCATTGTGTTAGCGAAATCACAAAGAGCAAAAATATGTGGTGTGAAAACTGGCGATACAATTTCAGAAGCACGAAAGAAATGTTCCAAATTAATTGTTGTCAATACAGATTTTGATGCTTATTATCACTATTCACAGATAGTCAAAAAAATTTATGCTCGTTATACTGATTTGATTGAACCATTTGGAATGGACGAATGTTGGCTTGATGTGACGGGTAGCACAACTCTATTTGGTGATGGTGAGCATATAGCAAATACCATAAGAGAGCAAATTAAAAAAGAAACAGGACTCACCATATCGGTTGGAGTTTCGTTTAACAAAATCTTTGCTAAACTTGGTAGTGATATGAAAAAGCCCGATGCCACAACAATTATTTCACGTGAGAATTTCAAAGAAAAAATATGGGGGCTTTCAGCATCAGAGTTGTTATTTGTTGGTCGTCGCACAACTAAAACACTTCAAAAATATGGCATATATACAATAGGTGATATAGCAACAATGCACCCGTCTTTTCTTAAAAAGATTTTAGGTAAAAACGGTGTTGACTTGTGGCTATATGCCAATGGAAATGACATTTCATCAGTGACTCATATAGACTCAAAGATAATAATGAAAAGTGTCAGCAGGGGGATAACCTGTGTTGACAGCCTTACAAGTGTTGAAGAAGCACAACGGGTTATTGCAGAACTCTGTGTCAATGTCTCAAAGGGGCTAAGATGTGAGCAATTACTTGCTACTGGAGTACAGTTAGCAGTTAAAGACGATAATCTTAATACTAATCAATATTCGGCTTTGTTGCAGTTTCCAACCCATAATGCAAAAGAGATTTTCAATGCATCTTGTGAACTGATTAAAAATCACAAATGGAATAGAAAAATTAGGTCATTATCAGTAAGAACATATAATCTTATTTTAGAAAACTCAATTCAACAATTAACTATTGATTATGATATTGAGCAACATGAAAAATTTGAAATAGAAGATAGTGCAATAATGCAAATTAAAGGGGAATACGGTAAAAACACAATATTCAATGGATGTCGTCTTTTGGGTACAAAAATACCGGCTGGCAAGAGTGAATATTCCACCTTGCCACCGGCAAATTTACGCTAATTCTAACCAGATGTTTTCAAGCTCTTCCAAATTTTCTTCTTTTTCTTTAATGCTATTGAGAATTTCAGAAAGTTTTTGATAATCACTTGAAATATCAGGGTCTTCACATTGTGCTTTTAACGATGCAATCTCATTTTGTAGATTTTCCATTTCTTTCTCCACATTCATAAGTTTTGCACGTCGTTTTCGGTCTTCAGCCTTGTTTTTACGAGATTCGTTATATGAAGAATTAGTTGTAGTTTTTTCTTTATGTGCTTCATTAGTTACAATATTATTAGAATGCTCTTTATAATAATCATAATTACCATTATACACAGTAATGCCGTCACTTGACATTTCAATAATTTTTGTTGGTACAGAGTTCAATAAATATCTATCGTGAGAAACCATAATTATTGTGCCAGCATATTCCTTTAATGCCTTGTCTAAAGCTTCTTTTGCTTTATAGTCAAGGTGATTAGTAGGCTCGTCCAAAACAAGCACATTTGAGCGTTCAAAGACGATTATGCATAATGCTACTTTTGCCCTATTAGCACCGCTCATCTCACGAATACGCTTGAACACGTCTTCATCTTCAATAAGAAAACGAGCAAGCATACTGCGAATCTCATATTCAGTTTTTGTTGGGAATCTGCGATGCACAGTTTCTAAAACTGTCATGTTGAGGTCAAGGGATGATAATTCTTGGTCAAAATATGAAACTTTGACATTACCACCCCAACAAGCAACACCTTCACAAGGCAACTTTTTAAGAATGGCTTTTAAAAATGAAGATTTGCCCACACCATTTTTACCAACAAAGGCAATTTTTTCATCTCGAGAAACCAGTAAATCAAAGTTTTCAAATAAAGTGCGTTTAGTTTCACCTTTGCCAACAGAAACTTTAAGTCCCTTGCATTCAAGAATAGTTTTGTGTGGCTCAATGTCAAAAGGGAATGAAATATGCAAATCTTTAACCTGTGGATTAGGTTTTGCTTGTAACTCCATTTTTTCAAGCGCCTTAACACGAGAACCTACGCTGTTTATACTACTTGATTTTGCAAGGTTTCGGCGAACATAATCCCTTAAATCTTCAATTTCTCTTTGTTGCTTTTCATATTCTTTTGTGAGCGTTTTAATACGCTCTTCTTTTTGTGTCAAAAAAGAAGAATAACCACCTTTATAGCGGACTAATTCGCCATTTTCAATTTCGCAAATGTCTGATGCAACGGCATTTAAAAAGTATCTGTCGTGGGATACAATAATAACAGCACCTTTATAATTTTTAAGATATTCTTCTAACCAGTTAAGCATAGAAAAATCAAGGTGGTTTGTCGGTTCGTCAAGAATGAGTAGATTTGGATTTTCTACAAGAATTTTTGCAAGTGCAAATCTTGTTTTTTCGCCACCTGAAAGAACAGAAACCGATGTGCTCATATCAAAGTTTCCAAATCCCATACCATTAAGCACAGTGTTTATCCTGACTTCTGCGTTGTGACCATCTAAAGCGTTATAAATGTTTGTATATTTTTCATATTCAGCAGATAATTTTTCATATTCTTCTCCGCTGACAGTTGCCATTTTTGAAGAGATTTCTTCAATCTTTTTTCCTGTCTCAAATACAACCTTTAATGAATCTTCAATTTCTTCTTTTAGTGTATTAGAAGTATTTAAGGCCTCGTTTTGCTTTAAATATCCGATTCGCAAATCGTTTTTTAGAGATAAAGTGCCTTCGTCATAATCAATAGTGCCTGAAATAATGTTTAAAAGAGTAGATTTACCCACACCGTTAATACCTAAAAGTCCAATACGGTCTTTATCATTAACAGAGAGAGTAACGTTTTTTAATATGCTTTTGTCAAGAAAACTTTTTGAAATATTATTAAGTGATACAAGCATAATATATTCCTTTAAAATTAGTTTTGAGTCAGATTATGTATGTTTTTCTTCCACATACCTGTAAAGAAGAATACTGATGAAATTATTGTTGCTAATAGCCAGCCAACTGGCCACGAATACCAGATGCCAAGTTCATTGAATATGGGTGAAAGTGCAAATGAAAGTGCCACTCTCAATAATAAATCAGAGAATGTTGATACCATGAACATTTTCATTTTACCACAACCACGAAGTACGCCGTCAATAATAAGCTTAATTGCAATAAACAGATAGAAAGGGGATACAATCTTCAAAAAGCTAATACCAACATTGATTATTTCAATATCTTTTGATGTCACAAAAATTTGCATCATATTCTGTGGAAAGAAAAAGAATAAAACAAATAAAGGTAATGTTATTGCATAAGACATAATGTAAAGATGTTTTACACCTTTTTTTATTCTGTCAATTTTGTTTGCACCAACATTTTGTGCAGTAAAACTTGACATACTGTTACCGAGTGCACAAAGGGTGGTTATAGTAAAAGTATTAAGTTTTCCTGCTGCTGAAAATCCTGCTACAACAACAGCGCCAAATTTATTCACGAGACCTTGAATAAATATATTACCAACTGATACAAAGCTTTGTTGTAAAATACTTGGAATTGCAACAAACAATATTTTTTTTAGCATATCAACAGAGAATAGATTAAATTTATCTGTTTCAATTTTTTTAAGGCGTCCCAATAAAACACAAAGAGACATAATCGATGAAATTCCTTGTGCAATAAATGTTGCCCAAGCAACGCCTGAAACACCCATAGATGTGTATTTTACTAATATATAGTCAAGAACAACATTAAACACAGATGAAAAAATCAAGAAATATAGTGGTGTTTTAGAGTCACCTAAAGCAGTGAAAATTCCTGTACAAATATTATATAAGAAAAGAAAAATCAATCCAGCAGTATAAATATTCAAATAGATAGCAGAGTCAACAAAGAGATTTTCTGGGGTATTAAGTGATAAGAGCAGAGGTTTTGATAAAAGAAGACCACCAATTGTGAGAATGGCACTTAAACCAATGGCAGATATCAAAGATGTACTGATGCAAGTTTTTGTTTTTTCATAGTTTTTACTACCAAAAAACTGAGATATAACTACACAACAACCAATATTTGAACCATTAGCAATAGCCATATATATCATTGTAATTGTATATGAAATACCAATTGATGCGAGTGCATCACCACCGAGAAATTTACCTGCAATAATACTGTCAGCAATATTATATAACTGCTGAAAGCAAACGCTAATTAGCATTGGAATAGTGAATGTAATTAGTATTTTTGCAGGATTACCCTGAGTCAAATCTCTGACCATAATACCACCTAAAAATAAGGGACTGACATTCAGTCCCTTAAAAATTTATATTGTTTTAAGAATGCTTCTTGCTACACTGATACCGTTTGATGATGCTTGCATAAGTCCACGTGTAACAGACGCGCCGTCACCAATAGCGTGAAGACCTTTAACACTTGTTTCAAAGTTTGTATCAACAACAACTTTGTTAGAATAGAACTTAACTTCGACACCATAGAGAAGTGTTTCGTCACTTGCAATACCAGGCGTAACTTTATCAAGTGCTTCGAGCATTTCAGCTATGTCAACCATAATTCTATGTGGGAATACAAGAGATAAATCACCAGGCACAGCATCTTTAAGGGTTGGAATAAGGTTGTTTCTGCAAAGTCTTTCTGCAGTTGTTCTTCTGCCACGCTTAAAGTCACCATAAGTTTGCACAAGAATTTTGCCATCGCAAAGCATATTGCTAAGCTGTGCAATGTGCTTACCATATTCAATAGGTGATTTGAATGGCTTTGTAAAATTCTTTGAAACTAAAAGTGCAAAGTTAGTGTTATTCGTTTTGTATTCAGCTGATTTATATGCGTGACCGTTAACAACAGCAAGACCATTATCATAGTATTCCGTTGCAACTTCACCTGATGGATTAGAACAGAAAGTTCTTACTTTATCGTCGAAAGTAGGTGAGTAGTAAACAAGTTTTGCTTCATAAAGGTTTTCGTTTAGGAATTTCATAACTTCGTCACGAACTTCTACACGAACACCAACATCAACAGTACCTACTTGTGTTTCGATTTCGTGGTCTTTACATATATGACTAAGCCATTCTGCACCTTCACGACCAACAGCAGCAACTATCTTGTCGGAATAATATGTATTACCACCGGCAACAACACCCTTAACGCAGTTATCTTCAATAATAATATCTTCAACCATTGTGTTAAAGATAATGTTGCAACCGTTATCCTCAAGATGCTTCTGAAGTCTGCCATAAATCTTATAACCCTCTTCTGTACCTAAATGACGAATTGGGCACTCAATAAGTTTAAGGTTAGCATTAATTGCTTTTCTTCTAATTTCTTCAATTTCAGCTCGTTTGTCAACACCATAAACATTAGTGTCTGCACCAAAATTTAAATAAACTTCATCCGCTTCTTTTAATAATCCCATTGTTTCATCATAGCCAAGGATTTCAGGAAGATGACCACCAACATCAGGTGAAAGTGAGAGTTTACCATCAGAAAAAGCACCTGCGCCAGCAAAACCTGTTGTAATTGAACAAGGTTTACAGCCAACACATTTTTTAGTTGTTCTTTTTGGACACATTCTTTTTTCAATAGAGCGTCCTTTTTCAATCATAAGAACTTTAATATCAGGCTTTTTAGCCAAAAGTTCATAGGCACAGAAAATACCTGATGGACCTGCGCCAATAATAATTACATCAAATTTATTATTCATAATAATACTACCTCTTATCTATCTTCTCTAAAGTATGATAATCCAAGTGAAGCAGGAGGTTGATTCTCTTTTTTGTTCATCATACTCGTAACAATTAAAACAATGATTGTAATTACATAAGGCAACATTTTTAAGATTTCGCGTCCTGAGAATGAAATATTTCCAAAGACAAAAGCTGCAATATATAACGCACCAAAAAGATAAGAACCAATTATTGAGATATTTGGTTTCCATAATGTGAAAATAACAAGCGCGATTGCCAACCAACCAAATGCCTCAATGGTTGATGCATTTTCCCAGCTTCCCTTAACATAGTCCATAATGTAGAACAAACCACCAAAGCCAGCAATACCACTACCCACTAAAATAGCAACATATTTATATAATGTGATATTAACACCCATTGCGTCAGCAGTTGCAGTATTTTCACCAATTGCACGAAGATTAAGACCAACTTTTGTTCTATTAAAGATAAATGTAGTAATCAATGCAATGATGATGGCAAAATATACATAAAAGCCGTGGCCAAATAGAACTTTAACAATGCCGTCTGAATTTTCGGCAAATGGTAAGCATTTTGCAATAATTTTACCAGCAGTAGAAAAACCGGTTTTATCCACATATGAGTGCATTAAAAACTGAGTTAAACCATTACCAAAAATTGTAATTGCAAGACCGGTAATATTTTGATTACAACGGAATGTAATTGTCATTACTGCATAAATTGCACCGGTGAGTGATGCGAACAGAAAAGCGCCAAAAAGAGAAACAAGAATAAGCATTATCCATGATGCAGCTTCAACAGTTTGCAAGCTTTTTAAATAGAGACTCACAAAAAGACAACCACCAACAGTACCCGTACACATAATTCCAGGAATACCAAGGTTTAAATGACCTGCTTTTTCAGTAATAGTTTCACCAATACATCCGAAAAGAAGAACTGTGCCGATTGCTATGGCACTCATTAAGAATGTAACTGTCATTTCTTAATTTCCTCCTTTTCTTTTTTTCTAAATACAAGTTTATAGCTAATAAAGAATGAGCAAAGAATAACTGCAAAATATACAATACCAACAACAATATTTGATATTGCGTCATTTGTAAACATAAATGTCTTTCTTACCTCAACCATACCTTTAGAGATAAAGGTAATGAAAAAGCTTGTAAGCATAATAATTATTGGATTAAATGAAGCAAGCCATGTAGCCATAATACCAGTAAAGCCCATATTGTTTGCTGATGTTGTGCTTATTGTGTGGTTGATTGAACCGGCAAGAATAAAACCAACAAGACCTGCGATTGCACCTGATAAAATCATTGTTCTGATAATAACTTTATCTACTTTGATACCAACATATTTTGCTGTATTGATGCTTTCACCAACAACAGATATTTCATAACCGTGCTTTGATGAACGAAGATAAATTTGCATTAAAATTGTTATCAATACAAATAAAATTATAGGTAACAAGTATTTATTTCCAATATCAGGAATATTACCATGTTCAATTGGAGCTAAAACACCAGAACCCGATTTAACCCAGATTGTAATGCATAAAGAAACAAGACCTTGTGCAATATAGTTCATCATAAGAGTAAAAAGCGATTCATTAGTGTTAAACTTTGCTTTGAAAATAGCTGGGATAGCTGCCCATATTGCACCTGCAGATATACTTGCTAAAAGCATAAGTGGAATAATAACAGAATCATCCATTTTACCACCGAGATAGAACATACAAGCAATTGCTGCAAGGCAACCAACAAGAATTTGTCCATTACCACCTAAATTCCAAAATTTCATTTTAAAAGCAGGGAGTAATGCCATTGATGTACCGAGAAGGAGAGAGATGTCTTGAAGTAAAAGCCATAGCTTTCGCTCACTTCCAAAAGCCCCTGTAAACAATGATTTGAAGAAATCACCTAAATTTTTATCAGAGAACATCATTGAAATGAAGCCACTTAAGAGTAATCCAACAACAATGGCGATGAAATAAATAAGAATTATATTTTGAATTTTTATATTATCTCGTTTTACAATTCGAACAAAAGGTTCTTTTAAGTTGTTTTTATTCTTTTTCATTCCGTCACCTCGTTTCCTTTAGATTGTACCATCATAAGACCAATTTCATCTTTGGTGGTTGTTCTAGCATCAACAATACCTGAAACTTTACCACCACTTAAAACTAATATTCTATCGCTGAGCGCCATCAATACATCTAAATCTTCACCAACAAAAATTACAGAAACACCTTTTTGTTTTTGTTCATTAAGAAGATTATATATAGTGTAAGATGAGTTAATATCAAGTCCGCGAACAGGGTAGGCAGTCATTAAAATTGCTGGAGCTGCTGCAATTTCACGACCAACAAGGACTTTTTGGACGTTACCACCCGATAACTTTCTTACTGCAGTATGCGAATCAGGTGTATTTACTTTCAAGTCATTGATAATTTTGTCAGCAAGGTCTTGTGGACGTTTTCTATCAAGAAACATTGACTTGCCTTTACGATAACTACGAAGCATCATATTGTCAACAATATCCATATTTCCAACAAGGCCCATACCAAGTCTATCTTCAGGGACAAAAGAAAGGCGAATACCAAGTTCCCGAATTTCTCTTGGTGATTTATCCTTTAAGTCGATGACTTCATCTTCTTTAAAAATGATTTTTTCACTACTTACAAGCTCTTTAATTTCTTTTTTAGACAACTTAGTAAAATCAATGTCATTTCCATTTTTATCCATAAAAGCATTTTCATTTGCAAGTTCCATGACGCGTTTATATGTTTTGTGGAAGAATGAAACAGGCTTGTCTTTTTTTGGATGGTAATAAATCAAAGTGCCACTTTCATATTTGTTAAGTCCAGCTATTGCTTCAAGTAATTCTTTCTGTCCACTACCTGCAATACCGGCAATACCAAGAATTTCACCACCGAAAGAATCAAAAGAAACATCGTCAACAACAGTATAACCATCAGGACTTTTTACAGTTAAGTTTGAAACTGAAAGTCTTAATTTACTGTCAACAGGGTCTGTACGGTTAATGTTAAGGTCAATCTTTTCACCAACCATCATTTCAGTAAGCTCTTTTTCAGATGTTTCTGAAGTGTTTACAGTAGCAACGTGGTCACCTTTACGCAAAACAGTTACTCTGTCAGAGATTTCCATAACTTCATTTAATTTATGTGTAATTATGATAATGGATTTACCATCATCTCTCATTGCCTTTAATACCTTGAATAAGCTTTTTATTTCTTGTGGAGTTAAAACTGCGGTAGGCTCATCTAATATGAGAATATCAGCGCCTCTGTATAAAACCTTTAAGATTTCAACAGTTTGTTTTTCTGAAACAGACATTTCATAGATTTTTTTATCAAGATTTATATGGAATCCGTATTTGTTTGCCATTTCTTTAATACGGTTATTTACTTCTTTAAGATTGAATTTTTCGCCTT
>CALEJD010000098.1 GCA_937898195.1 uncultured Clostridia bacterium
ATTCACGTTGTAGACCTTGCTCTCGGTCACGTTAAAGCAGTTGAAAAGGTTGCGAAAGACGAGGGCGTATTTATCTATAACCTCGGCACAGGCACAGGCTACTCAGTTCTTGATGTTATCAAGGCATTTGAAAAAGCATCAGGCAAGGAAGTACCTTATGAAATCAAGGACCGCCGTACAGGCGATATTGCTACCTGCTATTCAGACCCGAAAAAAGCCCTTGAAGAACTCGGATGGAAAGCAGAAAGAGATATTAATGAAATGTGCGAAGACTCGTGGAGATGGCAGAGCCAAAATCCGAACGGATATCCCGACTAAACCGAAATTAACATAACAAAACAATAAATTGTTTTGCTCATACTGAAGAAAACCCTAAATCTCATCTGAGATTTAGGGTTTATTTTTAATCAATATTCAAATATACTCTGCTGTTTAATTATTCAGTTTCCTGCGCTTTGTTCTCAAGTTCAAACTGCTTGCGCTTTTCAAGAACTGCATTATGCATATCTTCTTTCGTTTTGCCCGTAAGTTTATAGAAGAAGAACGGAACGCCTGCAAGGAACATCATAAGGCCATGAACAACAGTGTAGAAGAACAAGAGCATAATGCTATCGTGTTTGCAATTACGGAATAAATTCCGCTGGCAATATAAAGCACCTTTGAATTGAATTTCTTAAGCAGGAAGTTAATAATAAGCATACCTACCGCCGTGCCTATACCTGTCGGAAGACCGAAAAGCAGGAATTTGCCCGGTCCGAGCAATGCCTCTGCAAGGAAGATGCCCATATAAGTTGAAATACCGCGGAAACTCTTTAAGAATTCTGAAACGATAATTGTCCAAGCATATTTGTTTGTAACAATGTCTTTAAAGCCGATAAGTGGGTTCTTCTTTTCAGCGGTATAAACTGTTCTTTCACGAACAACTTTCATACCAAGAAGCACTGTAATAACACCAACAACACTGCAAAGTGCTGCTGAAATTATATATTGCAAACCTTCAACGCTTCGGATACTTGTGCCTGTAACCATTTCAATAAGTTTAGTGTTATCTTTGTGCCAGATAGCTCCGATAACAAGCAAAATAACAACAGGGGCTGAGTTGCCAACTGCAGATGAAATACTGCGGAATGAAAGAACTTGGTCACGCTCTTTAAGGTTTGGTGTCATAACATTGGCAACCATATTGATTGAGTTACCAAATGTACAGAAAACACCCCAAAGAACTGCAATTGTTACAATATAAATGAAAAGAATTGTGCCTGAAAGTCCTGGTGGTGCCCAGAAAGAAAGCATCATAACAATCGCCATAGGCACTGCAACAAGCATTGCAATAGGTCTGAATTTGCCACCTTTGCCCATTCTTCTGCCGTCAATATACATAACGATAAAGAAGTTAAGCACAAAAGGAATAATACCTGTTAATAAATTGAAAAGTGCTGTTTGTTCTTCTGGCAAACGAAGAACGTTAACGAGATATGCGTTACGGTTACCACCGACCATACCCGTCATTGTGGTGTAGAAAAATACACCCATCAAGTAAAGAACAAACTCATTAGTCTTTACGTGCTTTTGCTCATTCTGAGCTTGAATGGTGTTAGTATTACTCATAAAAACCTTCCTTTAAAATGAAGTCATATTATTATATCACATACAGACAAAATAAAACAGACTGCTAATTTCACGAAAAAATCAACAGTCTGTTGGTTATTATTACTACTTTTTATTTCATTCTTGCTTCAAGTCGATAGATTGGCATTCCCAAATCTACAAACTTTTGCTCATATTCTGTAACAATATTTCCCTCAAAATCGCTTTTGTGCAAATCAAGAGAAATATTGGAAAGAACAAATCCATTCTGTGAAAAACTCTCAAGTGAATACTCAAAAAAGCCCTGACTATCAGTTTTCTGTGCGATAAACCCGTCATCCACAAGAAGTTTTTTATAAATATCAAGAAATTCTCTGTATGTAAGTCTGTGACATTCGTGCTTGTTTTTAGGGTAGGGGGTACTGAAATTGAGATAAATTTCAGAAATGCTCTTCTCTTTAATGAAAAGTGCAAGATATTCTGCTCTCATTTCAAGAAAACGGATATTTGTGATATTTTCATTTTTAACCTTTTCACAAGCTTCAACTAAAACACTTGGCACACATTCAATAGCAAGAATATTTTTGTCGGGATTTCGTTTTGCATATTCGCAAACAAACTGACCTTTGCCACAACCGATTTCCATAACAATTGGGGCGCTGCGACCGAAAATCTCGTCTAAATCGAAAAAGTTTTCGTGCTCTTCATTTGTGCGAAAATCAAAGGATTTGAGCTCATAGGGAATTCTCAAATCCGTGCAATTTTCTCGTCTTGTGTTAAGATTTCTGATTTTTCTTGGTCTCATAAATACCCCTTAAATATGTACAAATAAAATTGATGTTGCTAAAAGTAATTGTGCAATAAAATAAGCATAAAGACTGACAGTTTTAACGGTTTTGTTGCCCTTTGCACCGCCGATAAGACGAAGTCCTAAAGTGAAGTCAGAAATGAAGAAGAATATGCCACCTGCCAAAAGAATAATCATTGCAACAAGTCCGTTTTCTGCTCCGCTTAAATAATATGTAATACCGAAACCGCAAGATTTTAAAAGCATTACAATTAAGAATATGCTATATAAATGCAAGGTAACTTTCATAAAAGCGTTTTTATATTCAAACTTGAAAACAGGTTCAAGCATCAAAGAGAATGCAATGAAAATAACCACAAATGCGATAATTTCAGGTAATGTGAAGAATTTATAATCGGGTGTGAGTGCCATTGTCGATTTGACAAATGCCAACACATAGAAAATATGACCGATTAAGAATGCACTGGCGCCAATATAAACCACTGACATTCTTGGATTTTGCGGTGGGTGGGGAATGTGCATAAATAAGTCACCAACCCAACCTAAAATAAGTCCTATAAGCATCATATTTGCATAATAAGACTCATTGCCCGAAAGCTCCATAGCAATAAAACCGATACCTACAAAAGCCGTTGCTGCAACCATTTTGCAAGAGAGCGATTTCTTTGTGGGCTCTGGCCAATATGCCCTGTCATAAAGTGGCACAAAAACAAAGAAAAGAATATAACAAACACCTAACAAAATTTTTAATAACATAAAATGTCCCTATCTTTTTCACTTTGCGCTTTGCATTTTGCATTTTGCGCTTTTTTATTTTCCTTTTCTCAAAAGAGTCCCTGCAGGGAATATCAAATCACTTTTAATTTTAACTGTCATCATTGGATGTGGTGCAGATTCGATTTCGTTGTCATTACCGTCGAATATTTCGTCCGCTGTGAAAACAACAGGCTTTTCACCGGGCATAAGAGCATCTAACTCGTCACCACGAGAGAATTTGTTTCTCTGCTCGGCAATAATGAAACCATCCTTGCACTCTTTAACCTGTGCCATAACATCATAATGGCGCTTATATCCACCGTCGAAACTGATGTTAGCATCTTCGTTTGGTGCGTTATAATAAAAACCTGTGCAATATTCACGATAACTTACCTTATAGCACTCGTCAACAATCCATTGTGGAGTTTTAAAGTCATCTGACGGGTTTTTAAGATATTCGTCAATAGCCATTCTATAAGCATTTGTGATAACTGCCGCATAATAAGCAGATTTTGCACGGCCTTCGATTTTAAAACTGCTGATACCAGCATTCACAAGGTCGGGGATATGCTCAATCATACACATATCCTTTGAGTTGAGAATATATGTGCCTTCTTTTGAATCTTGAATAGGGAAGTACATTCCGTCGCGTTTAACTTCCATAATTGCATATTCCCAACGACAAGGTTGAGCACACTCACCACGGTTAGCATCACGGTTTACAAGATAGTTTGAAAGTAAACATCTGCCAGAGAATGACACACACATAGCACCGTGAACAAAGCATTCAATTTCAAGTTCTTTTGGCACTTTTGCGCGGATTTCTGCAATCTCGTGAATTGACAATTCTCTTGCAGTAACAACACGGCTAGCGCCCATATTATAAAATTCATTAGCAGTAACGTGGTTTACAATACCTGCTTGTGTTGAAATGTGAATAGGCACATTTGGAGCATGTTTTTTGCAGAGAGAAAGCACACCAATATCTGCAACGATAAATGCATCAACGCCAATGTCAGTCCATTTTTCAAGATATTCAGGTAACTTTAAAATCTCGTCATTACGAGCCAAAGTGTTGCAAGTTAGATAAACTTTTACACCTTTTGCGTGACAAAGATTCACTGCTTCTTTTAATTGTTCAAAATTGAAATTCTGTGGTGCTGCTCGCATACCAAATGCGTCACCACCAAGATAAACTGCGTCTGCACCAAACATAAGCGCCGATTCAAGTCTTTCACGGTCACCTGCGGGTGCTAACAATTCGGGTATAATCATATTTTTAATCATCCTGTGCGTTTACTTTTTCTAATGTTCTCTTGTTAGCATTGTGCTCTTCAAGAGTTGTTGCCATATAAATTTTCTTGTTCTTATCGTGAGCGAAGAAATAATATTGAGTAGTGTCAGGGTTTAAAGCTGCTTCAATAGCTGCCGCACCCGGATTACAAATAGCAGAAGCGGGAAGTCCAGCTCTTTCATAAGTGCTGTAACTGAGAATATAAGCATTGATTTTTGAAGGTGAAGTCACTCTCTGTGAAATTGTGTTTGTAACATAATCCTTTGTTGAGTTACAGTCAAGGGTTGGGTAAAGACCTGAACGGTTAAGTCGGTTATGAAGAACTGAAGAAACCAATTTGAACTGGTCTTTATTTGCACCTTCTTTTTCAATGATTGATGCAATCTTTATAATCTCGTCAGTTGATTTGCCAAGTGCTTCAGCTTTTTTGGTGTATTCTTCTGTCCAACGCTTTTCGAATGTGTCAAGGAATTCACGGATAACTGCACCCGGTGTAGCCCCTTGCTCAAATTCATAAGTAGCAGGGAAGAAATAACCCTCAAGAGCATGATATCTCTCTTCTTTGTTGTCGATTTTAGCAATGAAGTCGTATTCGTCGCTAAAGTCAATTTCATCCACAACTTTATAAAGTGACGATGCCGAGCAAATATCATTCTTTTCAAGTCGGTTGAAAATCTGGTCGATTGTGTAGCCTTCAGGGATAGTGACACTGACAATCTTGCCACGCTGAACACTTGTTTTAAATCGTGTCAGCATTTTTTCAACACCCATATCTTCGGTAAAATAATAGATACCGGGCAAATAGTTTTCGTCAGTATAGCCCATAACCTTAACAAAAAGATTACAGAACATAGTGTTTTTAATCAGTCCTGCTTTATCAAGTACACGAAGAGCTGTAAATGTGTCCGCGTCATTTGGAAGTGTAACTTCAACGATTTTTTCGTCATCACGGTTGATTGCAAGAACATCGTTGACACAGCTTAAAATCATAGCAGAGCCAATAATTGCCACAAGCACACAACAACCCATAACGATAAATGCTTTTTTGTTATTCTGGAAAGCATCAATTAAGTCAACAATTAATTTATTAAAAGAGAATTTGCCCTTTTTCTTCTTTGATTGTTGTTCTTTTGGAGAAGTTGAGTCACTATAAATTTTTCTCTGTGCAGAACTCTTGATTGAATTGAGTCTTTCATTGAAATCAGGCTTTTTGCCGTCATTTCTTTTTTGGATAACAGGCTGAGAAGCAGGTCTTTTTTGCTTTGTGAATTCCATAGTATTGGATTTCTTTGCTTCTCTTTCTCTGCTCTCTTCTTCAAAAGATTTAATGAACCCAAAATCATTTGATTTTTCGCTGATTGTGTTTTTCTTCGAAATATCAATATTGAATTCAGGCTTCTTTTGTGGTTCAACCTTCTTTTGTGGCACAGCAGGTCTGGAAATTCTCTTTTGTGGCTCAACCTTTGGTGTGGTTTTATTGCCAAGAGCATCTCCTGCATATTCATTTAAAAGGTCGTCATAAGAGTTGTCGGAAAATCCGTCTGAAAATTTATTCATTGGATAACCTCCTTATCTGTAACAATAATGTTAATCTGCATATCATATTTATCGGTTTGAATTTCATCTTCTAATAAAATATCATAACAAGGTGAAACGCTCACACCGTTAAAATCTTTTAAAAATCTGTCATAATAGCCCTTGCCATAGCCGATACGATTTTTCTGTCTGTCAGCGGAAAGACAGGGGACAATGACCAAATCATTTTCCTGTGGAATATATTTTTTGCAGGTTTCTTTTGGCTCAAGAATACCAAAACTGCCGAAAGTCAAATCGCCAACACTATCCACTTTGAAAAAACTCATATTGCCGTCTTTATCAATGCAACGGGGATAAAAAACACGCTTGTAAGACTCTCTGCAACGCTCAATGATATATCTTGTATCAAACTCGTCATCAGTTGACGAGAAAACGAGCACTTGCTCCGCTTTTTTAAAACAATCACTTTTGATTATTTTTTCGCTGATAATTTTATCCCATTTTGCTTTTTCAACTTTATCAAGACTTTTTCGTTTTTCTATAAGTCTTTTTCTTAAAATCTTTTTATCCATTATAAATCTGTAATGATGCACGGATTTTCTGTGCATTTTCTTTTGATGTGAGCACTTCTGCAATTTGCAAACCGAATTCAATAGCGCTACCCATTCCGCGAGCAGTAATAATGTTGCCGTCTTTTACAACATAGTCCTTTGAAATGTCAGCACCAAAAAGTTCGTCTTCAAAGCCGGGGAAACAAGTTGCACTCTTGCCGTCTAAAAGTCCCTTATGACCGAGAATTGACGGTGCAGCACAAATAGCACAAACTAATTTGTCATTTTTAATTGCCCAATCAATAGCCTTTTGTACAGCTTCACTTTTTTCAAGATTTAATGTGCCGGGCATTCCACCGGGGAGCACAATAGCCTCAACCTTTTCATCAAGGATTAAATTCTTTTCAGCAATATCACAAGCAACAGGAATCTGATGTGAGCCGATTACAAAATCTTCTCCCACACCAACAGTGAGCACTTCTAATTCTGCTCTGCGCAAAACATCAACAACTGCCAGCGCTTCAATTTCTTCAAATCCGGGTGCTAAAAATACATAAATCATAAACTCACTCCAAAGTGATGCCAACATAGCAACACAAATTTTCAATATCTTTGTTTTCTGTTCTAATCATAGCAGGGGATTCATCTTCACCAAAGTCAATGTTACCCTGAATAATTATGTCATTCTTTTTATATTCTTGTGGAATATTCTCAAAGTTGCAACTTGCATTTCTGATAATCATATTGTCATCATCAAAAATCAAACCAAAGTTTTCGACCTTGCCACCATAGTGAATACAAGAGTTTTTCCAATATTCAACTATTTCTTCACTGAACTTAAATTCACAGTCAAAGTTTATTTTATCTTTGATTTCAGGTGTAGCATCGTCAAAAGTATGGCTTCGTCTTAAACCGAAGTCTTTAAATCCACACTTTTTATAATAGTCAAAAAGACTTTTCTCGGCAGGGACTAAAAACAAAAAGTCAAAGCCATTCTCACAGCAGAAATCATAAGAATAATCCAGCAGAGTTTTCATATAACCCTTGCCACGATGACTGTAATTTGTCATGGCACAATAAACGCATTTGCCTTTATGGTCACCAACAGTGCAATCCAAGAGAAACAAAGCAGATGCAATTTCACCGTCAACACGGATAACGGGGGTAATTGTATCACCGAAAATATTCTCGAAAAAATATTCAGTTATCTCACTATCTTCAAGAAAAACACTTTGCCATAAATCTTCTAATGCTTTTCTGTCAGAAAAACCTGCAAAATCAATCATAATTAACCCTTATATATTGCTGAATACTTGATAACAAGTCTGTGTGGATGATAAGAGAGCTTTGCTCGTCTTAACCCCTCACTACCTGTGTCGTCTTCACGGTTTATATATTCATATCTGTCACGAAGTTGACGGGCAAATTCACGGTTAATCATCTGATAAGCACCACGAATGTTGCCATAAGCCTTTTCAACATGAGTACAGAAAGTATTGTTGTTTAATCTCTCACCAAATGTGAAAGCCACAATCTCATTTTCGATTGTGAGAATTCCACCTTCAAATCCCAATTCGAAAAAGTTAGCAAGTGCTTTTTTAATTGCAAGGTGCTCGTCACCGATTTCTTCAGGGTTTTTCTCGCGGTTGAGTCTTTCCCAATGCTCATTTAAAAGCTCACATTTGTGAATATTCTCTTTTGTGATTGGCTCATATTTCCAATCGAAAGTCTTTTCAAAATAAGAGATGTGATTTCTCTTGCTTGCAAGTTTTCTGCCTACAAGAGTTGCGAGACTTTCACTTGTGTAAAGATAGTCGAAATAATCACGTTCTTCTGTGATTTCAAACTGTTTAGGGAAAAGAAATTGCAATTCGTCACGGTCTTTTTCTGTCATACCGAAGAACTCAAGATTAACACCAAGACCTTTTGAGAATTCTATAAGTTTCTCTATGGTTGCTTTTTTGTCACCATCACCGATTGGATAACAAAAAACAGGCTCGTCTGTAAAATCGGCAGAAACAAAAATGCCGTTATCGTTATGAATCTTATTTTCATAAATATCTGACCACATAAAAATATTGCCGAAACAATATTCGCAACAGTCAGTCTGACCAAAGTTGAATGCTTTAAGCACCCATTCGCGGTCTTTTAAAGTGGGGGAGTGAAACTCCATTATAAAATCTCCTTAACAATGTTGAATATCTTATCACCAATTACATCAATAGGTAATGGTTCATCACCATCAAAACATTTAACAACATTCCAACCAAAGCGGTCAGCGGCATAAAGAGCTGCTTCACGGCAAGATTTAAGATATTCTACATTTGCCTCGTGAACATCTTTTTTTGTTTCTTCGCCTTCATAACGTTTTGACATAAGGCGCTGTGAAATGTCAACATCCATATCAAGATAGATAACTGCGTCAGGGGACGGAATTTCCATCATTTCATATTCTGTGTGGAACAACCAGTCAAGATATTTGTCCCATTCTTCTTTAGGCAGTTTAACTGTCTGGTGCACAGCGTTTGATGTGGTGTAACGGTCTGCGAGAATAAGAGTGCCGTTGTTGTAATCATCACCCCAGAATTTCTTGAAACTTGCATATCTGTCAACAGCATAGAAAAGTGACGCAGAATAGATATTAACATCCTGTGGATTACTGCCGAATTCGCCACCCAGATACATTTTAACAAGTGTGCTTGATGGGTTTTCATAATCAGGCAATTTAATTTGTCTGAGTTTAATATTATTGTCAATAAGTTTCTGTTTTAAAAGCTCAACCTGAGTTGATTTTCCACTACCGTCAAGACCTTCAATAACAATCATTTTTCTGTTCATAGCACAGTTTTCCACCTTACATAATTATACAGATAACATTATAACAAATTATTTTTAATAATACAATAATAAATGCAAAATAAAAATGCAGAATTGCTTTTATAATTTTGAATTTGTCGAGATGTTTTTTTATTAATATCTCATTAAAATCGACAAACAAACAATGTAGGGGCGATTCACGAATCGCCCGAAAAGGTTACATCTCGCATTTGAAACGGGTCATTCGTGAATGACCCCTACAAGGTTACATCACCATATAAAAGAGATAGATAACCCCTAATTTTTCTAACTCTTTGATTTGTTATTGTTTTTTATATTTTTTTATGTTACAATGAAAAACAGAAAATAAAGTAGAAAATTGGGGGATTTAAAATGAGCTACGATTATAACAAAAGCACAGCGTTGATTATTGGTATGACCGATACTGACGAAAAGGTTACTGCTGCTGCAGGTCGTGTTTCAACTCAGGAGGGTACAGCACTCTCTATTTGGGATAAATCTCAGGATAAAGAGAAGAATGCAAACCTTATCGGCAAAGTTACTGCATCAGGCCACACAAGCACAGTTGAACATACATATTTTCAACTTGCATTCCAGAATGTAACTGCTGTTGTTGAGCAGTTCATTATTGAATTCAGACTCGCATCATATACTGTTAAGTCAAGAAGATATGTTAATTTCAGCGACGCAGGTTTCTATGTGCCTGAGTTTGATAACGAAGAAATTACAAAGAGTTATAAAGAGCATATGAGCAAAATGTTCGCTCTCTATGATGAACTTTGCGAAAACGGTGTTCTTCGTGAAGATGCTCGTTTTGTGCTTCCATATTGTCTTTATAGTAACTTCTTCTGTTCAGTAAACGGCAGAGAATTCTTACATATGCTCGACGCTATGATTTATGGTCGTGGTGCAAAATACCCTGAAATCAAAGCATTGGGACTTGAACTTTTAGAGCAGGCAAAGGTTAAAGCACCTGGAATTATGTCAAGCTTCAAAGAAAAAGAAATCAAAGAAGACGGTCCTGATTTGTCATTTGTAAGTGTAGTGCCAGAGCACACAAAATCACCTGTTGAGCTTTTGGGTGCAACTCCAAATGCTGCAAAGCTTATTGCAAGAAACGCATTGATTTTTGATAAGAATTGTTCAACAGAACAAGCAGAAGAAATCATCAAAGATGATGAAATCACAGAAAAAATCGTTGAAGCAGTTGCAAAATGTAAAAGACCAAGAGCACTTGAATGTGCAAATTATACTTTCCGTTTCAACAATGTTTCACTTTCTTGTATAACTCACTTTGCTCGTCACAGAATTCAGTCAATTGAAATTCCTGAGCTTATTAAGACAGACAGATTAAGTTATATTATTCCACCTGTACTTAAAGATAAGCCTGAGCTTTTAGAGAAATATAAGCAAGCATTCATTGATACAAATGCCGAGTATCAGCGCCTTAAAGAAATGGGTGTGCCTGAAGAATTGTTGGTATATTATCAACTTTCAGGTAATACACTTGATATTGTAACAACAATGAATGCAAGACAACTTATGCTCTTTATGAGACTTCGTTCTTGCACTCGTGCTCAGTGGGAAATTCAGGAATATGCCGTTGAAGCACTTAAAATTCTTCGCAAATCAGAGCCAAAAGTGTTTAAATTCTATGGTCCAAGCTGTTTTGTTAGCGCTTGCCCTGAAGGAAGAATGACTTGTGGCAGAGCCGGAGAAATTAAAGAGCGTTTCAAGGCTTTATAATCAAGATTTTAATATGAAAAACGGTAAAAAGAACAACAGAAAAACCTTTATTTTTCCGATATTTGCGCTATTTTCATTAACACTTTGTTCCGTGTTGGCACTCTTATTGGTTGGTGGCGAAGAAGCTGTTTATAAACTTAATCAGTTGAATTTCATTCCTGACGAAAAAACAGTTTGCATTGACCCGGGGCACGGTGGTGATGACCCGGGCGCATTAGGGAAAAACAGAAAAGAAAAAGACGATAATCTTCGTCTTTCTCTTTTGGTGCGAGATATACTCACAGACAGGGGATATACTGTTGTAATGACCCGTGAAAACGACAGTGCTCTCTCTTTGTCTGAACGATGCAAAATCGCAAACAAGGCGAGAGCTTCGCTTTTTGTTGCTATTCATAGAAACAGTAGCACGGGCAATGGCAAGGGTATGGAATTATGGGTGCATTCAAGTAAACCCACAGACGATACATTACTTGCTGAAAACATAATGGAAAACTTAAAGATTGTGGGATTTTCAGCAGATAGGGGAATAAATTTCGGCTATCGTGAAGGCGAAAATATGAATTATCACGTAAACCGAAACACAAAAATGCCGTCGTGCCTTTTAGAAGTTGGCTTTATCACAAGCGACGAAGACAATAAAGACTTTGACGAGAAAATTAATGACTATGCAAAAGCCATAGCTGACGGAATTGAGCAAACATTATTAGAAATGAATGGGGATTAAACGTAGAAACTCAAAAAGCAAGAACGCAGAAACAAACCCCAATCTCAGTTGAGAGTGGGGATATGTTTTATATTAAGACAGTTATATAAATTAGGGCTTGTGGAATTGAGTGCAAAGTGCAAAACGCAAAGCGCAAAGTGTTGGGTCTGCGACGCGAATTATAGATATAACTAATTCAATGAGTTGTAGGGGTCGGCGTCTCGACGACCCGTTGTAATTTGTTTGCACACTTTGCCA
>CALEJD010000099.1 GCA_937898195.1 uncultured Clostridia bacterium
ATAAATATGACAACCTTATGGGTGGTTGTGTTTGGGAATGGGCTGACCATGCAGTTTATCACGACGGTAGTGATAAATATAAATTCCAATATACTTATGGTGGCGACCACGGTGAAGAAAAGCACGACAGTAACTTCTGTGTTGATGGTATGCTATATCCCGACAAAACACCACACACAGGTGCATATGTAATTAAAGCAGTTTACAGACCGGTTAGAAGCCGTCACATCAGCGGAAAGGTATTTGAATTCACAAATACAAACCGTTTCAAAAATTCAAAATATCTTCGTGTTGAATGGTCTCAGACTCTTAACGGTCACGAAAAGAAAACAGGTGAGTTGACTCTTGATATTGAGCCAATGCAGACAAAAACTTATGAAATTCCATTTGTTGAATGTGATTCTTCACAAGATAGTCGTATTAATATCGCATATTTTGACGGTGAAGAACAAGTTGCTATCGAGCAGATTACAATAAACGATACAGCTAATTTCTTGCCACAGTTTACTGGTGTAGGCAATGTTTCTGTTTCTGAAGAAAACAACAATGTTACAGTTGCATTCGAAAATGGTAAAATTGTTTTTGATAAGAAAACAGGTGAGATGCTTCACTATATCAAAAATGGCTATGAATTTATGAATATAAACCCTGTTGACGACAAGAAAGGTTTTGTGCCAAACCTTGTTAGAGCATCACTCGACAATGATTCTTACGGCCAAAAAAAACCTTGGGACAAAATAGGACTTCACGATGCACAGATTGTGCTTAAAAAGTTCAGCTTTGCAGACAAGTCATATTGCGCAGTTGTGGCTGCATCATATACAGTTAAAAAGTCACATAAGAATTATTTCTATGCAAATATGGTTTATACAATTTATGGTGACGGACTCGTAACAGTTGAGTCAAGTCTTGATAAAGCATTCTTTGGCTGTAACGAAATTCAGCGTTTTGGATTAATGGCTGAATTGCCATCAGATTTTAATATTGTTGAATTCTATGGCAGAGGCTCACAGGAAAAAATGGAAAATCTCTGTGACCTTAAAGACCATGCTTATATGGGCATTTGGCGCACAACTGTTGAAGATATGCACGAGCCTTATGTAATGCCACAGGATAACGGTAACTGTGGTGGCGTTAAGTGGTTGAAACTTATGAATTCTAATGGCAACACATTTACTGTATTCGGTGTTCCAAAGTTCAGTTTCTCTGCTCATAATTACACTCAAAAAGCTCTTCATAGCGCAAAGCACCAAGAAGAACTTGTGTTCTCGGATACAACTGTTTTGTGTGTTGATGGCTTTATGCGTGGTACAGGCACAAACACTTGCGGTCCTGATACTCTCGATAAATATAAAGTGAAAACAGACAAAACTCTCACATTCCGTTTTGCATTCAAAGGTGAATAATATGCTCCGATACAAATGGTTTCCCGAAGGTGTAGTTGACGACTCTTTTCGCAATATCAGAATTGATGTTTTTGTGAAAGAACAAGGTGTCTGCGAAGATGCTGAGTTTGATGATTTTGATATGCAAGTGCCTCATCTGGTAATTTTTCTCGATGGTGAGGCGGTTGCAACAGGTCGAATTATTCCTTATGGAGAAGATACTGTTAAACTTGGCAGAATAGCAGTTAAAAAAGATAAAAGGGGATTAGGACTTGGTGAAAGAGTTGTGCTTGAACTTTTGCGAAAAGCAAAAGAAGACGGGGCAAAAAAAGTCGTTATAGGCTCTCAATCTCACGCAGTCGGTTTTTATGAGAAATGTGGATTTTCACTTGTTGGTACACCTGAATACTTAGAAGAGAATATTCCACATTTTGATATGCAATTAACTTTTTAAGGTGAATAGAATGAAAACAAATAGATTAAATTATTCAGCACCACCATCAAAACTAAAACTTAGAAGACCTTATTACACAGGTTTTAAAAATATTTGGGAACAAGCTGCCTTACCACTTGGTAACGGTAGTTTAGGTCTTACAGTTATCGGTGAAGTTAAAAGTGATAAATTAGTGCTCAATCACAAAACCTTGTGGGTGGGTGGCCCATCACCAAAACGTCCCGATTATTGTGGTGGTAACATTAATAAACCCGACGAAAACGGCAAAATGCCCTATGATTATTACTATGATATTCGCAAAGAATTTCAAAATGGCAACGATAAAAAAGCCCATGAACTTTGTGAAAAATTGGTGGGCATAATGGATGGCTATGGTGCTTATCAGTGCTGGGGTAATCTTGAGTTTTGCTTTGATGATATAAAGAAATATAGAGATTATAGCCGAGTTCTTGATATGGAAAAGGGTAAATGCACCATTTCTTATACAGCAAAGTTAAAAAACAGAACTCTCGTTAAAGATACAAGAGAATATTTTGTTTCATATCCCGATAAGTGCGCCGTCATCAAACTTACCCGTGAAGGTGGCAAGCTCAATTTTAATTATAAGTTGGCAACTGAACACGACGGTAATATCGAATATAACGATAACCTGATTATTCATACAGGCAAACTCAGTGACAATGATTTGCAATATTGCTTATATGCAAAAATTATAACTGATGGTGACAGAGTTTCAGTTGGCAATAATTATAGTGTTGTTGGTGCAACAAGTGCCACAATCATTTTGTCTGCTGATACTGACTATCTTGACTCGTATCCAACATACAGAACAGGTGAGAGTGCAGAAAACCTTGCAAATAGGGTTAAGAGCATTGTTGAGAGTGCAAGTGAAAAGAATTTTAATGAACTCTTTGAAACTCATATAAACGATTTTAAAGAACTTTATAACCGCGTTTCAATTGACCTTGACGGAATTGACCGTGAAGATGCAAACAGACTTATTCGCAAATATACAAAAAACTCTGATTACCGACAAAGAACTGCAGAGCAACTTTTATATCAATATGGTAGGTATCTTGCAATCGGTTCAACTCGTGAAACAGATATTTTGCCATCTAATTTGCAGGGTATATGGAATTGTTGCAATGACCCTAAATGGAGTAGTGACTTCCATACAAATGTCAACTTGCAAATGAACTATTGGCCAATTTATAATGGCAATTTAAGTGAATGCGCAAAGCCACTTATCCGTTATATCAAGTCAATGGTGATTCCGGGCAGACTCACAGCAGAATATTATACAAATATCAAGAGCGAAAACGGTGAGCAGAATGGATTCTTGTTCCATACTCAATGCACACCATTTGGTTGGACTTGTCCTGGTTGGAACTTTGACTGGGGATGGTCACCGGCTGCAATGCCTTGGATTTTACATAATTGCTATGAATATTATGAATATACTCTCGATAAAGAAACACTTAAAGCAGATGTTTATCCTATGCTTAAAGAATGTGCAGAGTATTTCTCAAAACTTATGATAGAGCACAACGGCAGACTTGTCACAGCGCCTTGCTATTCACCTGAACACGGCCCAAGAACAATGGGCAACACCTATGAGCAAGCACTTTTATATCAACTTTATAATGATACTATTGAAAGTGCAAAGGCATTAGGCATTGATGACGATTTTGTGTCAAAATGGACAAATATTCAATCAAAACTCAAACCTTATGAAATTGGTGAAGATGGTCAGGTTAAAGAGTGGTATTTTGAAAAGCATTTGGGTGAATATGGTGAGCATCATCACAGACATATGTCACACCTTTTGGGCGTATTCCCTTGTAATGTTGTTAATTGGTATGAAAACCCTGACATAATTAAAGCGGCAATCGTGTCAATGAACGATAGAACAGACAAGAGCACAGGCTGGTCAATGGGACAAAAAATTAACACTTGGGCTCGCGTTGGCGATGGTGACAGAACATTAAAGGTTATTGGTGATTTGTTCAAAAACGGCATTTACACTAATTTCTGGGATTTGCACCCACCATTCCAGATTGATGGTAACTTTGGTTTCACATCAGGTGTAAATGAAATGCTTATGCAAAGCCATTGTGGATTCATTCATTTGTTACCGGCTCTTCCACAAAAGTGGCATAATGGTAAAATTGAAGGTCTTGTTGCACGTGGCAATTTCACAGTGAACATTTATTGGTATAATGGTGAACTTGCAAAAGCAGAAATCACATCTAATATGGGTGTCAAGTGCAAACTTTATTATGCAAACTCTGAATTTATAGTTGACGGAATTTGCAACAGCGAAAATCACTTTGCAGAATTTGAAACCGAAAAAGGTAAAACATATACAATTAAAATTAAATAGTGTATGGGCGATTCACAAATCGCCCGTAAAAAAAGCCGACTCAAACGAGTCGGCTTCTTTTGTGTTTAATTATTTGTTTTTCTTAGCAGCTTTTTTTGCAGCCTTTTCAGCTTTCAACTGAGCAGCATAAGCTTCTTCTTCTTGCTTTTCTTTAAGAGCTTTTGCTTCTGCTTCAGCCTCTGCTTGTTCTTTACGAGCTTTTGATTCTTCATACATTGCTGCAATATCTTCAAAGTGCTGATAATTTTCTTCTTGCTTAATAAGCTTTTCAGCATCAAGATATGGCTTTGCAGCACGTGCAAAGTATGCGTGTCTGTCCATTTCAGCCTTTGATGCTTTTCTAGCTTCAGACTTTTTAGTTTCATAAGCTTTGATTTCAGCCTTAATTGACTTAGCCTTTGCACTGTCTTTAGCTTTCTTTGCATCTTTTAATTCAAGATAGAGAGCCTTGAGCTTGTCATCACAAGAATCTTCAATATCAAAGAGTTTTTCAAGTTCTGAAAAATCAGGTTTAACAAGTTCTTCATTTGCAAAATATTTGTTGAGAGCTTTGCAAGCAGATTTCTTATTTCTTGCAACTTCAATTGCAAATTTTCTGATTTCTTTTTCTTCTTTTGTACCCTTTGGCATTGCTTTAGCAGCATTAAGTTCTGCTTTGATTTCGTCCAAATCCAAAAGTTTAAGACCTTGAAGACCTGCACTATAAATGCCTTGCTGAACATTCAACTGATATTTGAATACATCTGTTGAGAATTTGTCAAGCTCGTCACAAACAAATTTAGAAATTTCAATTTCTTCGTTAAATTCGATATCTGCTTTATAGGCTTTTTTAGCAGCTTTGCGTTCAATCTTGTCTTTGATTGATTTGTATGATTTTTCAAGAACTTTTGGTTCTTGTGTAGCCATATCTCTTGCATTTCTGATAATGTCAATACCTTCAACAAGTTGAGCGTCATTTGTAATACCATTACCATAGTCTTCAAAGAGCGCACGAACTTTAAGAACACGGATAACTGATTTTTGTTTTCTTTCGTTGAAGTCATACCAGAAATAAGGAATAACGTTCATGAATGCACCAACAGCTGCGATGATGATAAGTGCATGCATAAGAGGAAGGAAAATGTCTAAGTCATACAATGCAGAGTTAGGGTTAACGTAGTTGTTCTGACCAGCTTCTATCTGTTCTGCAAGAATCTGACCAACAGTTTTGCCATCACCAAGTACGCGATTAAGAACTGCAGGGTCTGATGTTACCTTTTTAGCAACGTCAGCTGTAATACCGCCTCTTTCATAAATAACTGGAAGAACAGCAGAAGTACCGAGAGTGA
The DNA here is from genome assembly GCA_937898195.1 of uncultured Clostridia bacterium. Classification (GTDB taxonomy): domain Bacteria; phylum Bacillota; class Clostridia; order Oscillospirales; family Acutalibacteraceae; genus Fimenecus. The sequence goes on from CALEJD010000099.1 coordinate 5,551, forward strand.
TAATTGTACCGATTGTAGCAACGGCTGAGAACATACCGTCAATTCTTTCACCTGTTTGATACTGTTGATAGTCACGGATGTCAGCTTGAATTGTTGGGTTGAGAATGTGTGCAAATGAACCCATCAAAGCGTTGAGATACAAGCATCCCATAACAAGCCAGATTGTAAGGTTGTTGATTTCTTGAGTGAACGGAAGCATCATAAGAATAAATACAACGTTCATAAGGTTTGTAACAACAAGAACTGCTTTCTTACCCCATTTTCTGATACAGAATGGTGCTGCAATCATACCCCAAAGAGATGCGTTACCGTAAAGTGTAACAACAAGACCATAAACGTTACCGTTACAAGCACCACCATAGTTGTAAAGCCAGTTAAGAATGTTTGCGTAAGCAGATTCAAGGAATCCAATCCAACCTGCTAAAGAAATAATCCAGAAATACTTGTTTTTAGCAACTGCACGAAGGGCGTCAGTAAACTTAATCTGAACAACGTGAGTTCTTGCCTGAACAATTTTTTCTTCTGTATATTTATAAACAATAATACAGAGAAGAATACCAAGAACACCAAGAATAGGGTAGAGGAATCTATAAACACGAATATCTGTTGTATTTGTGCCGAAAAGGTTTCTTGCAATAATTGGTGTGAAAAGGTTTACGATTGTAGGAGCGAATGAATAAACAACGCTCTTGATTGAAGCAACGTCAGCTCTTTCCTGTGTGTTAGGAGAGAGAACATGAATAAGGTTTTCATATCCGTCATAGAAGAAATAATAGATGAAGTTCAAAAGAATATTGAGAACAAGAATTATTGCACATTTTGCAACATAGTCTTTTTCTCTTCCAAAAATCATGCCTTCACCAACGATAAGACTTAACTTGTCGTATGGGAACCATACAATCAAGTTACATATAATAGCCGTAGGAATAGCCATTGTAACTATGTATGGACGGTATTTACCTGCTTTGTTTCTTGTGTTATCGATAATTGTCGCACGAAGTCCTGTGAAAGGAATGTTGATGAGAATTGCGATAACATAGAGTAAATACATATCTGTTGGTCCAACACCAAGTGTTGAGGAGATAAGTGTATTACCCATAGATAAAAGACATGCATTACCTAATGTGATAATCATGTATGCACCGATACCACCGCCTGAATATGCAGCGATTTCTTTGTAAGGCATATATCTGCCTTTGGGTGGTGTTTTCCAATGGGTTTTAACCATATCAACACCGTTTTTTACGGTTTGAGATAAACTCATTTTACGCACTCCTTATAAATTAAGTATTATGACCACACAATTTTAACATAAATTTTATTATTCTTCAACGAATAAAAACAAATTTTAACAAAAAATGAACATCAAATCTAATTTTCGTTAAACTTAACCAAAAGGGGTAAAATATAACTGTGCAAAATGCCAAATAACAATTATCTGAAATTAATACTATTTTATTTAATTTTTCTATTGACAAATGGACGTTTAAGGGTGATAATAGACGAGTATTAAACCTATTCGGTAGGTAAGGCTACCACAGGGATACGGATTACTGCCGCGAAATGGTGGAGACACTATTAGCAGGTCAGCAGGTCATATCGAAAAACAAGGTATGATTTAATGTAATTTCATCGCCCTGCGAAGCTAAAGCTTGAACGAATTGTGTGGTGTTTTTGACTGCATTTTTGCGTTCTTGCAATTATGCAGTTTTTTTATTTTGATTTTATTTTAAAAGGAGTGAAAATTGTGGACACGAGCCGAAGTAGCATATCGAAACCGCCAAGTATTATGGCAGACAGTGTCTGCAATTTATAATCACTTGACGAGTTTCACAAATAATATCCTAGAAGGTAAAGGAGTTGTGAAATGTGGAAATTTTTGAACTTTTAACAGAACTTTTGCATAACAAAAAATGGCAGGAGTTAAAAAATATTCTCGATGAAATGAATGAGCAGGATATCGCCGAACTTTTCATGGAACTTGACGAGCGAGACTTGACTCTTATCTATCGTTTGCTCAATAAAGAGTTGGCGGCTGAAGTTTTCGTTAATATGGACCCTGAATATCAGGAGCAGCTTATTCGCGCGTTCAGTGATACCGAGCTTCGCGAAGTCCTTGACGAATTATATGTGGACGATGCCGTTGACCTTATCGAAGAAATGCCTGCAACACTTGTTAAACGTATTCTTCGTCATACCGACCCAGATACTCGCAAATCAATCAACGAAATTCTTAAATATCCTGAAGATTCTGCCGGCAGTCTTATGACTATTGAGTATGTTGATTTAAAACGCTCATTGACTGTTGCCGACGCATTCACAAGAATTCGCAGAACTGGTGTTGATAAAGAGACTATTTATACTTGTTATGTAACTGATAGCAAAAGAAAACTCAAAGGCTATGTAACAGTTAAAGATTTGCTTCTTGCAGACGAAACCTCAACAATTCGTGAAATTATGGAAGATAATGTTATCTCTGTAAACACTCACGAAGATAAAGAAGTTGTTGCGGACCTTTTCCAAAAATATGACCTTGTTGTTCTTCCTGTTGTTGACGGTGAAAATCGTCTTGTTGGTATTATCACAGTCGATGACGCTATCGACGTTTTGCAGGAAGAAATTACAGAAGATATGGAATTGATGGCTGCGATTACACCAACTGATAAGCCATATCTTAAAATGGGTGTTTTTGAGAATTTTAAAAAGCGTATTCCATGGCTTATGCTTTTGATGGTTTCAGCAACATTCACAGAGAAAATCATTACCCATTTTGAAGGCGCGTTGACTAGTTGTGTTGTGCTCACAGCGTTTATTCCAATGCTAACGGGTACTTGCGGTAACTGTGGCAACCAGTCGTCATCAACAATAATTCGTGGTATTTCCTTGGGTGAAATTGAATTCAAAGATACATTCAAGGTTGTTCTTAAAGAGTTTTCAATAGCACTTGCTTGTGGCATAGCTCTTGCGATTGTTAATTTTGCAAAGTTAATGATTTTTAACAATGTTGGTTGGAAAATAGCCCTTGTTGTTAGTATTACAATGATTGCAGCAGTTGTGTTCGCAAAGGTAGTTGGCTCAGTTTTGCCTGTTATCGCAAAGAAAATCGGTTTTGACCCAGCGGTTATGTCTAGCCCATTTATCTCAACAATCGTTGACGCAGTAACACTTCTCATTTACTTTGCAATCGCATCATCACTTTTGAATTTATAATTATTTTGTTTTATTGGGGACGTCGACTCGGCGTCCCGATTTTTATTTATTAAACCTATTATTTCCATCATAGCTTAATTGACTTTTATTGTCGAATATTGTATCATATTATATATACTGGATTAAGGGTGATAGAATGAAACGAATGTCCAAAATCATGGCAGTTATAACTGCGTTTATAATAATTATTTCAATGTTTGTGTTACCTGTAAATGCTGCAAATGTAACGTATTCTGCTACTAGTGCAAGTGGTGCAAAAGGTGATACAGTTACTATCAGTGTAAAAATGTCAAGCGGAGTAGCTCTTTGGGGTACAACTGTAAGTTTATCTTTCAATTCATCAGAACTTCAATATGTAAGTAGTTCAAAGGGTGGATTAGTTGCATCAGGTAGTCTTAATCAAAGCGGCTCAAAAATCACATTCGCAGGTCAGCTTAATACATCATCTTCATCAAAAGGTGGAACAATTTTTACTGCCAAATTCAAGATATTAAAGGATACCGGCACATCTACACTCACTGTGACACCATCAGGTCTTTCAGGTGACCATATCACAGAAGATGGTGCGTCTGTATCAGTAAGCTCATCAAACGGCAAAGTTACAATTACTAAACCCGTCACAGGCATTTCTCTCAACAAAACAAGTCTTACTCTCAAAAAAGGTGAAACATCAACAATTTCGGCAACTGTATCACCAAGTGATGCAACCAATAAAACTGTTACATACACAAGCTCAAACACAAAGGTAGTAACAGTTAATAGTAGTGGTAAAATCACAGCGGTAGGTGGTGGCACAGCAACAATTACTGCAAAAGCAGGTGGCAAAACAGCAACTTGTAAAGTTACGGTTAATGTGGCACAAACGGGAATTGCAGTGTCAGGTGGTTCATCAAAATCAGTTGGCATTGGCTCAACAATCACATTGAAAGTTGCAAAAGTGCCGTCAGATGCAACTGATAATTTCGCAACAACATGGAGTTCTGCTGATACAAATATTGCAACTGTATCCGCAAAAGGTGTTGTAACAGGTGTGGCTCTTGGTGAAACAACAATTACCGCAAAGCAGAATAACTGGACTGTAACATATAAAATTACAGTAACAGAAAAGGCTCCCGAAAGCTCAGCAGAAGAGTCTTCAACTGACGAGAGCACAACAGAGTCAACTACTGAATCAACAACCGAGTCAACGACTATTCCAACTACAACAGAGCCCGTTACTGAACCCAATAAGGATAAGAATTTCTTCCAGATAGTATGGGCAGAAATCAATGACGAAAATAACACAGTTACAAAGCTTTATCACTATGTAATGCTTTTAGGTGTTGGATTTGTAGTAGCAATTATTTCAATAACAGTTACATATTTTGTGACATCCGGTTACTATAAAAATAAAGCTAAAAAAGAAGAAAAAACTGACTCAACCGAAAATCAATAAAAGATAAAGAAAACCCCAATCCGAAAGTGATATGCACCCCAAAAGTTAGACACTTTTGGAGGTGCATAATTTTATGTCAAAAAAAGGAACAAAACAACGAAAGTATAGTGCAGAATTCAAAATAGGTGTTATAATGGATATGCGAGAACACCATTTAGGGTATAGAGAAACTGTGCGAAAGTATTGGGATGCAAGTAAGGGACAAGAACACAATTATCACAAACAGGTTCAACGGTGGGAACGCATATATTTGGAAGAAGGAGCCGAAGGTCTAATGAAAGAAAGACG
>CALEJD010000100.1 GCA_937898195.1 uncultured Clostridia bacterium
TTGAGAAATCAACATCTTTTACAAGGTCAACAAGTTCAGAAAGTGAATTACCACTGATTGAGTTACCGCTGAAATAAATATTTGGTGTATCTTTTGACACCAAGTTATAGTTTTGTGATGTACAGAATTCGATTGCAGCACGAGCGCCTAAATATGAGCCACCGATACCGATAACAACAAGTGCTTTTGAATCGCTCTTGATTTTATCTGCTGCTTTTTTGATTCTCTGGAATTCTTCTTTATCATAATTTACAGGAAGGTCAACCCAGCCTAAAAATTCTGAACCTTCACCTGATTTATTAATGATTTTTTCATGCGCATCTTCAACAGCAGGAGCCATTGCATTAAGTTCTTCTGCGCTGATAAAATTCTTAACATATTTGTCATTAAGCTTTAAAGCCATTTTTAATTAGTCCTCGCTTTGCCATTGGTTTTATAATATTTTACCCTAAACAACGATATTTTTCAATAGATATTTAGTAAATTTATATTATTTTTTTGCAAAACTTGACCACAAGGCGCAGAATACAAAGAACCAATTTCTTCGTTCGACATAATTCTCACTTATAATAGGGCAAGATGTTATAATTTCGCCATCTGTTTCGAAATATACTGTTCCCAGTTTCTGTCCCTTTTCAACAGGTGCTTCAACATCAAGACATATATCAACTCGTTGGGTTATCTTGTCTTCAGCACCCTTTTTTATAAGTATTGGTTTAATCTCTTTTGTTACAGGTGAAATTATATTTTCTTTACCATAAAGCACATTTACATTAGTAATTAGTGAAGTATCAACAGTTGGTTGATAGACAGTATAGTTAGCAAAACCCCAATTAAGAAGTTTTTTTGCATCTTCAAAACGTTCTGTACTGTTATCGCTACCAAGAACTACTGCAACTAATTCCATTCCATCACGTTTAGCTGATGCGCTGACGCAGTATCCTGCTTTGCTTGTTGTTCCTGTTTTAACACCCGTTGTACCCTCATAAAAACGGACTAATCTGTTGGTGTTTACAAGTTCAGTTTCACCATTTCGCAGAGTGTCCATCCAAACTGTTGTATATTCTTTAATCTTTTCGTGTTTCATAAGTTCACAGCTCATAATAGCCACATCACGAGCAGTTGAATAATGATTTTCAGTTGTATCGTCAAGTCCTGATGGGTTTTCAAAATTTGTATTATTCATTCCAAGTTCTTTTGCCCGTTTATTCATCATTGCAACAAATTCGGTTTCACCGCCTGCTATATGTTCGCCCAAAGCAGTGCAGGCGTCGTTAGCACTACCTATTGCAGTGGCCTTTAACATATCATTAACTGTCATCTGTTCGCCTTCTTTAAGCCAGATTTGTGAGCCACCTTTTGAAGACGCATTTTTGCTTGTTGTGACTATGTCGTCCAGTTTGATTTTGCCACTATCCAATGCTTCCATAACAAGTAACATTGTCATTATTTTTGTAATTGATGCCGGCGGTAGTTTTTCGTCAGGATTTTTCGAGAGTAGTATCTCCCCGCTTGACATTTCCATTAACACCACCGATTTTGCCGTTAAAGAATCTGTTAGTGTATTATTCTGTGCAAATGCCGTTACAGACAATGGCATTATCATTAAAAAGCACAATAAAACTGATATTATTTTCTTCATTATTATCCCTCCACACAAAAATATATGAATGGGACAAATTGTTATATGAAAAATATAAAATGTATGTTATAATATCTCTCGGTGATAATATGAAAGTGTTTTTTCACACTCTTGGGTGCAAGGTTAATCAATATGAAACCCAAGAAATGCGAGAACAATTAAAGAAAAACGGATATGAGATTACTGACGACGAAACAGAAGCATCTGTATTCGTCATAAACTCTTGCACGGTTACAAGTGAAAGCGACAGAAAAACAAGACAATGTGTTCGCCATTACAAAAAGAAATATCCTGAAAGCACAGTTGTGCTCACAGGATGTATGCCACAGTCATTTCCAGAAATGGCACAAGATTTGACAGAAGCGGATATTGTTTTAGGTAATAAAAATAACAAATTATTAGTTCCTTCTCTCAACGAGTATTTCTCGGCTTCTTGCAGAATTTTACATATGGAACAACACCAAAGCAACGAGCCACTTGTATCGAGTGGTATAAGCGATTTTGAAGAACGAACAAGAGCAACGTTAAAAATCGAAGATGGTTGTGACAGATTCTGCTCATATTGTATTATCCCTAAGGCTCGTGGACGAGTTCGTTGGAAGAATATTGATGATATTAAAGCGGAAGTTAGTGCATTGGCAGAGAATGGATATCGTGAAATTGTGCTTGTTGGAATAAATCTTTCGGCTTATGGCAGAGATAGTGATTTAGACCTTGCTGATGCAGTTTATGAAGTTGCCAAAAACGAGAAAATTGAGAGAATACGTCTCGGCTCATTAGAGCCTGACCATATTACTGATGAGTTAATTGCAAAGCTTTCAAAATGCGAAAAGTTGTGCCCACAGTTTCATATTTCACTTCAAAGTGGTTGCGACAAAACACTTAAAAATATGAATCGTCATTATACAAGTGATGAGTATTTTGAACTTTGTCAAAAGCTTCGAGCAAATTTCAAAGATTGCACACTTACAACTGACATTATGGTTGGTTTTCCAAAAGAAACAGAAGAAGATTTTGAGACAACAAAACTTTTTGCAGAAAAAGTTGGATTTGAAAAAATTCACATATTCCCCTATTCTCGCAGAAGTGGTACTGTTGCTGACAGAATGGACGGTCAAATTGAAAAATCTGTTAAGGCTCAAAGAGTCAAAGAATTATCAGTTGTTGCAGAAAAAATTCGTCAAGAGTTTTTGAAATCACAAATTGACAAGACATTACCTGTACTTATTGAAACGAGACAAGATGACGGAATGTATTTAGGATATACAGCGAACTATACACCTGTTAAAATTATGGGTAATGCTCAAATCGGCAAAATAGTGAATGTTACCATCAAATCGGTTGAAGATGATTTTTGTATAGGTGAATAAAAAAAGAGACGGTAGGATTTAACCCTACCGTCTTTCTTTATTTGTATACAATTTCGTATGAAACAGAATTTACTATATTATCTGAATTAAAAGCAACAATCAACTTAACATTTCTATTGCTTCTATGTTTTCCGTTATAATAATATAAGGTATCTTCTGTTTTTTGTCCTTCTGGAATGCCTAATGCCTCTTCAACTGCTTTACGAGTTGCACCAGGTGTCAAAGTGCCTGCAAATTTAATCTGTCGGTTACCCTCACTAGTATTGTTAAAACTATATGCAATTACATTTACATCTTTATATGGCACATCAGGGTCCTTGCTTGTGTTTCTTGCTACAACTTCAAAGAAAACACCCTCACCAACAATATTAAGAGTTACTTCTTCTTTTGGTGCTAAGACTTTATCACCGAGCGCACTTTCGTTGCCAATCTTAAAACCACTTTTTTCTATCAACTCACTAACTTTACAAGGAAATTGCACAAAATTTCCATTTGGGAAAAATAATTTACCGGTCTTCCAATCAGCTTTCAACACTTCAGCATCAATTGAAATAGGTTCTGTAGTTGTTGTAGATTCATTATTATCCTTGCCATTATCTTTGCAAGCTACGAGTGATAGCAACATCACTACTACAAGCATTAACGAAATAATTCTTTTCATAATATACACCTCATTGTTATTATACAATCTTTTTTTTCACTAGTCAATATCAGTTAACTGTATAGTAAAACCAGTTTGCAAGATTTTCAGGCTCAATAAAGAATTTTGCCCTATAAGCCCAAGTTCTGAATTTTGATTTATCCACCTTGATGTCTGCAAGGGATTTTACGGTTACATTGTACTCTTTATCCGCTTTTACGGTTATGATTTTTTCTTCATTTGGAAGCAAATCAAAGAAATTATCACTAAATGGTTCACTGAAATTCTGGATATCAACCATAACACTACGGCAGAAGACTGGTGAAAGCAACTTGATTTTTAGTTCACCATTTTCATAACTAACTGATTTTTGAATTGTGTTTGGTTTAAGTTTTAAATCACGGTCTTTTGCAAAAACCTTTGTTCTTTCTGAAATCAACTTACCATTTTTATAAAGTTTAACTGACAAAAACATATTTTTCTTATCTATGCCTTTAAGTAAGCCAGTGCCAATAATTTCTGCTTTCATCGACTTTAAGAAAATTTCACCTGAATCTTTATATTCAACATTACCGTTAAAATCAGAAATTAAAAAATCATAAGTCAACGGTACACCTTTTCTTAAATCGTTGATTGCCCATATTACATAATCTTTTTCTTTATCTTCAATATTTACGCAAACTGGCTCAAAAAAATGACGAGAAGCATATTGTAACGCTTTCCATTTGCCAGTATAGTCAACACTTGCCCATGATGGTGCCTGCCAACAATCATTATATTGCCAGAAAAGTGAACCATTACAACGCATACGATTTCTTCGCCAATGCTCAGTTGCATCCTGAATACATTCTTTTTGCACAAGCTGAGTTAAATATACATAATCTTCAAGATTTTCAGGCTTATAAAATCTCTCTAAAAGATAGTAAAGCATTTTGCGGTTACCGTTTCTGCACTTCTGATGAGAATTGAAGATGTCACTTGTGATTGAATAGTCACTTTCTTCTGCAAACTGACGGACAGCATCCATAGTTGGTAATGATTCAAGACCGAATTCACTACAAAAACGAGTAGGACGTTGACGATAATATTTAAGTGGTTTCTGACCGTGCCAAACTGTCCACATATGAGTGTCACCGTGGCTATCTCCTGTTACGCCTTTACGGAAAGACTCACCGATTGGAGAAGTTTCAATATATGGCGTGTCAGGGTCAAGGTCTGTTACCAAATCTTTAAGGATTTCATAGAAAAATTTCTTATACCACTGAACAATCTTCATTGTTTCAGGCATATATGCGAACATTGTTTCGACTTCATTATTACCACCCCAAAGGCAAAGGCAAGGGTGAGATTTAATGCGATTTACCTGATATTTGATTTCTGTCAACACGTTTTCGCGGAAATCATCTTCATAGAATGGGTACATAAGACAGGCAAACATAAAGTCCTGCCACAAAAGAAGACCTTTTTCATCGCATTGTTCAAGGAAATAGTCAGGAGTATAGTAAGCACCGCCCCAGATACGAAGCATATTGAAATTTGCGCTGAGTGCTGAATCTATGTAGTAATCATAGGTTTCTTTTGTAACTCTGCCCATAAGTGAATCGGGAAGAATCCAGTTTGCACCCTTTGCAAAAATTGGTGTATCGTTAAGATAGAAACAAAAAGTTGAACCGAAAACATCTTTACTGCGGTCAAGACGGATTGTGCGAAGACCGATTTTCTTTGTAATTTCTGTATCGCCCAAAGTTGCAACTACTGTGTAAAGTGGTTGTTTGGGTTTGTTGCAAAGTTCTCTTGTCCACCAAAGTTCAGGGTTTTCGATTACGATTTCGTTGTTTTCGATTTGGTATTCTGTACCGTCGGGGCAAATGATTTTTGCATTTACTTCACCTTCACCATCAACAATAGGGTTGATTTTAACTGTTACTTTACCGTTTTCGTGAATCTGCTTAATCTCAACATCTTGAAGTCTGTTATCAAAGCACTCAACCCAGATATCATCAGTAATACCCGAAAGTGGGAGATGTGGACCCCAGTCCCAACCGAAATGACAATGTGGTTTGCGAATATATGCAGCACCATCAGTACCATTGCAATTCTTTGGAATTGGCTTTTCTTTCTGCATTTTCTCGGCATAATTTGTTGGTGAGAAGAATGCGATTTTAAGAGTATTCTCCCCTGCTTTTCCAACAGCTTTAATATCAAACTCATATTTGAGATGTGCGTTTTCGCCTTTGCCAACGAGAGTATCGTTTACATAAACATCACAAAGAGTATCAAGAGCTTTGCAAACAAGTAAAACTTTTCTGTTTGCAAGGTCTTCTTCTGTAAGAGTGAACGCTTTTTCATAAGTCCAGTCTTCACGACCAACCCATTCAACTTTTTTTTCGTTGTCTTTATAATATGGGTCAGGAATAACACCAAGTTCGAGTAATTGAGTGTAGTTATCAGATGGGACAGATACTTCATATTTGTCACCTGTCGTAACTCTCGTCATATTCCATTGTCCGTTGAGATTGTAGGTTTTCATAACAATTTTTCCTTTGGGATTTTATTTTATATTATTGTAACAGAAAAGCATATACATTTCAATATATAAAAGAAAACGGCGGGGTCAAGACCCCGCCCTACCGTAATTTTTATTTAAGTTTTGCGTTAAAGTTTTTGCTTATGGCTTTTATTGAGAAATATACAAAGCCCCACACTACAAAGTAGACTGCCATAAAAATCAATGTGAAAATTAAAAGCACTTTTGGTTCAAATGGAATCCATGTGTTTATTAAATAGCAAAGAGAATATGCAACATAGAGTGTTGATAGATGGCAAAGCAAAGATTTACCTATCCCCCAATGCTCAATCTGATTAAATACGCTTGCCCCTGCATGAACAAACGCCAACAGATAAGTTGAAACAATTCCAACTAATACTTCACCAGCATTCAAAACTAAATTGTCGGTTGTTTTTGATACTATAAAGATTATAATACCAAAAATTATTGGTCCAAAGCCCGAGAACACAAGTCCACGGTGGAAAAATTCTTTTACATATTTATTCATATTACAAACCTAACCTTTCTTTTACATTTTTAAGATTTCTTCGTGACACAAAATCCACATATCCATTCTTGAAAATCACGGTTAATGAACCACCCACAGTTGCTTTGAAACGGTCAATCTTTTTGGTATTTGCTATACAGGACTGATTGATTTTTACAAAGTTATTATTAAGATTTTCTTCTAACTGATATAGTCTTGATTTAAGCCGAAACTTCTCATTTTCAGTGAGTGCATAAACCTTGTTGTCTTCTGTGAAGAAACAATAAATATCATTTAAGTTGAGTTTCACTGTTTCGTTTTCGGTATAGCCAATTAAATCAACAGAATTGTTGTTTACAAGTTCTTCAATTCCACTCACTAATGGATTTTTTCTGTGGGTGTATATGAGTATTTCTTCGTCACGATTAGTGTCAATTACAATTTGAAGTTTCATGAAATTCCTCCTTGCAAGTGTATATTATCATTCTGCATTTTGGTTTGCAATATATTAAAAGTGTTCGGTGATTTTAAGAGTGTATTCGGTAAAAAAATAAACGGGCGATTCGTGAATCGCCCTTATTAAAAATTAAGTTAAACAGAAAAGACATACTTTGAATTAATGATTTATTGTATCGAAAAATTTATCCACTTCAGTTTTAAAAAATTTATGTTTTTCAAAAGGGTTAATCCACGGAAACAACATAGTCGCCATATAAGTAAATATAGCACCAAATAACAACAAAAAGATATTTTGAAACAAATAAAAAGATATGAAAAGGAAAACGCACGAAATTATAGAAACATATAATATCAATGCTTGAAATTCAAATTGTTTCTTTCCTTTAACAAGATATGTCTTAATATCTTCCTTGGATAACCATACTTCTTTTAATTCGGTTTCTGCTTTTTTCATTATTTTTTTATATGTTTGGACTCCAAATATTATTGATAAAATCACACTTAAAAATATTATACCAATACACAATATTTTATTATGAATATTACCATACATTTCGTTGAGAATTTTTCCAATATAAATTGTTATTGTTATTGATATAAAATATTTGAAATCTGGAGTGAATTTTGCTGAATTCTTACCTTTATAGAATTTACCGTTTGGTGAGTAACAATAATAATATTCACCATCATCAAAGAAAGAGATATATTTCATAATTAACACCTTTTTTACATATGCATTTTACATCTAAATTCTGCATTCATATAATTTCTCCACCACCAAGGACTTCATCGCCATCAAAGATTACAAGTGATTGTCCTTTTGTGATTGCGCGTTGTGGCTCATCAAATTTTACGTGTAACAATCCGTCTTCTGTCTGCCAAGCAGTTGCGGGTTGTTCTTTATGACGATAACGAACACGAGCAAGTACACGAATTGGCTCTGTTATTGTTTTTCCGCTGATTATATTTGCATTTTTAGCGGTTACTTCATCCGTAAATAAATCTTCATTATCACCTAAAATAACGTTATTTGTTTCAGGGTCAATGTTCAGCACATAAAGCGGTGTTTTATATGCTATGCCAAGTCCTTTTCGTTGACCGATTGTATAATTTACAATACCTTTATGCTCACCGAACGAAAAGCCTGTTTTGTGCATAAACTGACCTTTTGGATAAGTCTTATTGTTATAGTTCTTAATAAAACTTACATAATCACCGTCAGGTACAAAGCAGATATCCTGACTATCCTTTTTGCGTGCAGTTATAAATCCGTTTTCTTCTGCGATTTCACGAATTTGTGATTTTGTGTATTCGCCTAATGGGAACTTAATATGCTTTAACTGGTCTTGTGTGAGCATATAGAGAAAATAGCTTTGGTCTTTGCTTTCGTCAACGGCTTTTTTCAGTTTATACTCGCCGTTTTCACATACTACTCTTGCATAATGACCTGTTACAACAAAATCGGCATCCAATTCGTGCATTTTATCAATCATAGCACCGAATTTAAGTTTACGGTTACACTCAATACAAGGGTTTGGTGTTTTGCCCTGCTCATAACATTCAATAAACTTATCAATTACTTGTTTTTTGAACTCTTCTTTAAGTGGAAAAATATAAAAAGGCATACCGAGTTTGTCGGCAACTGCTTTTGCATCACTGCAATCCCCTTCGGAATACAGTTGCATTGTAGCACCGACACAGGTATAGCCTTCATTTTTCATAAGTAAAGCAGCGACGGAGCTATCAACTCCGCCACTCATTGCAATAACTGCTTTTTTCATAAATTATTCACCGAGTTTAATCATCATATCAATGCATTTTTTAGCATCTTTAATGGTCTGCTCGTCCATTATAATTTCTTCGCCGCCCTCACCTATCATAGTGTTATAAAGGTCAACGAGAGTTGTAGTTTTCATATTAGGACAAATAAGTTCTTTTGAAAGTGGATAGAATTTTTTATCTGGACACTCATATTGAAGTGACTCTGCAATACTGATTTCTGTGCCGATAATAAATTCTTTCGCATCGCTCTTGCGAGCAAAATCCATAATTCCCGATGTTGAGCCGATATAATCAGCTTCTGCCACTACTTCAGGTCTGCATTCAGGGTGCACAAGGAAAAGTGCATTTGGATGCAAATCTTTTGCATTATCTACATCTTTTTTGCTCATTCGTGCGTGAATTGGGCAACCGCCTTGCAAGAGTTTGAACTCTTTTTCGGGTACTTGTTCAGCAACAAACGCACCAAGATTACAGTCAGGAATGAAAAGGATTTTATCATTCTCAATTTTCTTGACAATCTTCACTGCTGATGATGAAGTTACGCAAACATCACAAACTGTTTTAAGGTCAGATGTTGTATTGATATAAGCCACAACGGTATAATCTGGATACTGTTTTTTCACTTGTGAAATCAGTTCTTTATCCATCTGCTCTGCCATTGGGCAACCAGCAATTGGACTTGCAATATAAACTGTTTTTTCAGGTGAGAGAATTTTTACGGTTTCAGCCATAAAACGAACTCCACACATAATTACAGTTTTCTGCGGTGCTTTTTCAGCAAGTACGCTTAACTGAAAACTATCCCCTGTGAAATCAGCAATTTCTTGGATTTCACGGGCTACGTAACTGTGAGCCAATATACAAATATCTTTTTCTTTTTTAAGTTGCAAGATTTTGTCTTGCATTTCTCTTACTGTCATTTTAATCTTCCTTTATAAAGATTATATTAACGGGTCGTCGGAAACCCCTCAGTCTCGCTAACGCTCGACAGCTCCCCTTTCAAGGGAGCCAAGCCGACCCTTACAAATACTAAAATTGATTTATTTTTTCGCAAGACAATGTGGTTGAGGCGAAGCTGTATCAGGTATACCGCGAGCCGACAGCCACGCAGTATTGCGGAAAAAGAAACAATTTTAATGATGATGGTCTTCGTCGAACTTAAATTCGTCTGCGTTGTATTCAATACCGTTTTTATCGTAGTAATCTTTAACTGCTGCTTTGATTGCCTGCTCTGCAAGAACTGAACAGTGAATTTTAACTGCAGGAAGTCCGTCAAGTGCCTCAACAACTGCTTTGTTTGTGAGCTTGAGTGCTTCACTTAAAGGCTGACCTTTAATCATATCAGTTGCGATTGAACTTGTTGCGATTGCTGATGCACAACCATAAGTATTGAATTTTACGTCTGTGATAATATCATTCTCAATTTTGAGATACATTTTCATAATATCGCCACATTTTGCGTTACCAACTTCACCCACGCCGTCAGCGTCGTCAAGTTTACCTACATTATGTGGATTTGTAAAATGTTCCATTACTTTTTCTGAATATTCCATTATTTTGTTCTCTCTTTCTGTATTTTTTCCCAAAGTGGTGACATATCACGAAGACGGTCAATAATTGGGGGTAATTTTTCTAAAATATAATCCATTTCTTCAGGTGTATTGTCTTCACAAAGACTTAAACGAAGTGAACCATGTGCAACTTCGTGTGGAAGTCCGATTGACAAAAGCACGTGGCTTGGGTCAAGTGAGCCTGAAGTACAAGCTGAACCTGAAGAAGCACTGATTCCCATTAAATCAAGGTAAAGGAGAAGAGATTCACCCTCAACACCTTCAAAGCAAGCACTGACATTGCCTGGTAATCTGTGTTCACGGTCACCATTTATACGGCTACGCTCGATTTTAAGAATTCCCTCTATGAGTTGTTCTCTCATTGCCACAAGTTTTTTTGTGTTTTCTTCCATATTGTCGCAAGCATCTTTAAGGGCTGTTGCCATACCTACGATTGATGGTACATTTTCAGTTCCAGCACGGCGATTTCTCTCTTGTGCGCCACCTTCTATAAGATTTGGAAGACGAATACCTTTTTTGCAGTAAAGTCCGCCAACGCCTTTTGGTCCGTGGAATTTATGTCCTGAAAACGACATCATATCAATATTATCCGCTTTCACATCAACTGGCACATGACCAACTGCCTGAACTGCGTCTGTGTGGAACAAAACACCTTTTTCACGGCAAACTGCACCAATTTCACGGATTGGCTGAACTGTGCCGATTTCGTTATTTGCATACATAATTGTAACGAGTGCTGTATCATCTTTAATTGCATTCTTAACATCTTCTGGCTTTACAAGTCCGTTTTCGTAAACGTCAAGAAGTGTGATTTCAAAGCCTTCTTTTTCGAGTGCATTCAATGTGTGAAGAACTGCGTGATGTTCAAACTTTGAACTGATAATATGTTTCTTGCCTTTTTTTGCCATTAAATAAGCTGCGCCTTTGATTGCCCAGTTATCACTTTCACTACCACCTGATGAGAAATAAACATCATTAGGGTCTGCGTTAATACACTCTGCAATAGTGTTTCGTGCATCTCTCACTGCGTGGAATGCATCTTGTCCTACACTATGCAAACTTGATGGATTGCCATAGATTTCTTCGAAGCATGGCATCATTGCATCAAGTGCTTTTTTTGATATTTTTGTTGTTGCAGCGTTATCTGCATAAACTCTCATATTTTCAACTCATTTCTATTTCATAGTAAGTTACTGTGAATTCATTTATATGATACTACATATTGTAATATTTTGTCAATTATAACAATGTACAAATAGCACTATTTCAGAAAGAATTTTTCAGCAATTCTAACAGACGCCATTGCATCTTTACCGTAAAAATCTGCGCCGATTGTTTTTGCATATTCTTCTGTTAAAACTGCGCCACCGACCATAACTGCTATTTGTGGATTTTTATCTTTAAGAAGACGGATTGTTTTCTCCATTGATGGCACTGTTGTTGTCATTAAAGCAGAGAGACCTACTAATTTAATATTCTCTTTTTCTGCTCTTTCAACTATAGCTTCAGGAGTTATATCTTTGCCCATATCAATTACTGAAAATCCGTAATTTTGGAGCAATACTTTAACAATATTTTTACCGATATCGTGAATATCGCCTTCAACTGTTGCTATGAGTATTCTGCCCTTTTCTTCTGTTTTCTCGCCACTATTAGTAATGTATTCTTTTATAATTTCAAAACTTGCACCAGCAGTTTCGGCACTCATTAATAGTGATGGCAAGAATATTGTATTTTCTTCGAAACCTTTGCCGACTTCATTTAATGCTGGAACTAAAATACCATCAATTATTTCGATTGGTGTTTTAGTTTGAAGCTCGAGTTTTGTTTGCTCTTTTGCTTGGGATTTGAGTCCTTTGACAACTGCTGTTTTAAGGTCAACATCAGTTGTTTTGATTTCTGCTTTTGTGTCAGTAACATTTGCGATATACTGTTCAAAATTTTCGTCTAAACCATTTAAAGCGTTGAATGAATAATATGCATTCATCATTGCTTCACTTTTAGGATTGATAATTCCTGCACTCAGTCCCTGCCCCATTGCAAGAGTGAAGAATGTTGAGTTTAAAAGTTCACGATTAGGAAGTCCAAAAGACACATTTGAAACACCAAGAACTGTTTTAACGCCTAAATCATTTGTCAGTTTTTCAATGCACTCCAAAGTGATTTTTGCGTTATCTTTATTTGTGCTGACAGTCATACAAAGTGGGTCAAACACTAGGTTTTCTTTTGTAATTCCGTATTCTTCAGCCTTATTGATAATTCTCTTTGCAATTTCCATTCGACCGTCAACTGTTTCGGGGATTCCGTTTTCGTCAAGAGTTAAGCAAACAAGCACTCCACCATATTTTTTAACAAGTGGGAACACTTCATCTATTACTTTTTCTTTACCGTTAACGGAATTAACCATTGCTTTGCCATTATAGATGCGAAGTGCTTTTTCCATTGCGACTATGTCAGAAGTGTCAATCTGCAAAGGAGTATTCAAGATACTTTGAAGTCCTAAAACGGCATTTTGCATCATAGTAGGCTCGTCAATTTCGGGGAGTCCCACATTAACATCAAGAATGTCTGCGCCAGCATCTGCTTGGGTTACTCCCTCACGATAGATATAATCCATATCATTGTTGCGCAGTGCCTCTTTGAGCATCTTTTTACCTGTTGGGTTGATTCTTTCGCCGATAATTATTGGTTTATCCCCAAAGATTACTGTTTTTGAGTATGATGTAACAGCAGTAATATGCTTTTTACTAATTTTCTCGATTTGCTCATTTTTGCAAAGGTCAATCATTGCTTTTATATGGTCGGGAGTTGTACCACAACAACCACCCAATGCACAAGCGCCATTTTTAAGGATTTGGAGTTGTTTTTGTGCAAACTCTTCGGTAGTTACATTGTAGGTTGTAACGCCGTTTATACTTACAGGGAGTCCTGCATTGGGTTGGACAAAAATTGGTGTGCTTGAATACTTTGTCATTTCTTTAAGAAGTGTAAGCATTTGGTCAGGACCAAGCCCACAATTCATACCGATACCGTCAACACCAAGTCCCTCAAGAGTGATAACTGCAGTCTTTATGTCTGCACCGGTTAAGAGTATGCCCTTTTCATCAAAAATCATTGACACAAGCACGGGCAAATCTGTGTTTTCTTTTGCAGCTAAAACTGCAGATTTAATTTCGTATAAATCCCCCATTGTTTCAATAAGGATTAAATCTGCACCTGCGTTTTTGCCTGCTATTACTTGTTCTTTATAAAGGTCGTATGCAGTTTCAAATTCTAAATCACCATATGGCTTTAAGAGTTTGCCAAGTGGACCAATATCAAGAGCAACATAGGCTTGTTTGCCACTTTCTTTAATCGTATTTTTTGCAATTTCAACGGCTTTTGTGATAATCTCATTCACATTTTTGAATTTAAGTGAATTTGCGCCGAATGTATTAGTTGAGATTATGTTACACCCTGCATCTAAATATGACTTATGCACTCTTGCCACAATTTCGGGAGAGTGAATGTTTAAGTTTTCGGGTAACTCGCCTTTTTGAAGTCCATTTTTCTGGAGTTCAGTACCCATTGCGCCGTCAAAAAACAATATTGAATTGTTAAACTGTTCTTTAAAATTCATATTTATCTTTCCTTTGTTACGCCAATAAATGCAGTAACAGTTTTTGTGGGAGTCATTAAGAAACTTTCTGACAAGCTTACTCCCATTTGTTTTGTCATTGGTAAAAGTTTGAAGAAATCTGCTTGGGATGAAATATCAAGTCCGCCATAGCCTGGACTGAAACGATATTTATGGTCTCCTTTTATAGTGCTTTTAAGTTCTTCGCAAGCAATATCGCAAAGATTTTCAACAAGGGACGCGCCCACACAATGAATAATACTTGTCATTGCGGCATCAGTTATTGAATATTTACGGACTAACGTATCAGCACCAACGCCGATAGTTGCACCAAACAGAATAATGCTTGTTGAATCTTTTAAGTGGTTTAAAAGTTTTGCACTCTTAAATTCAATTCCATCAATGATTATTCCGTCAGTTGTTCTTGTAAAATCATATTCTTTGTAGATATATTTAGGTGTAATCACTTTGCAAAGTTCGTTATATGCCACTTCACAGAGCTCACATATTGAGTCACTTGGCTTTGCACCGTGCTTATAGCCCATATATCTTGCAGTTTCGTGTAAATCGTATTTTAACAACATCCGCAGTTACCTTTTTCTTTCTGCTTGTCCAGGAGATATTGCAATGTGATTGAGTCAACCACCTTATTAACTGCATCAAGTACGCATTGCCAGATTTCTAGGGTTACACAGTCCATACAGTTTTCGCAAGGGTTATCGTCAGTTTCAAGGCAATAAACAGGGGCTAAGCTACCTTCTGTAACACGAAGAATTTCACCTACTGTATATTCAACTGGTTCACGAGTAAGTTTATAGCCACCCTGTGCACCGCGAGTGCTTTCAACAAGGTTTTCTTTTGAGAGCATTTTGATAATCTGTTCAAGATATTTTTCGCTGATATTTTGTCTTGTTGCAATAGATTTTATTGAGATATAACCATCTTCTTTATGGATTGCAAGGTCTGTCATAAGACGAAGTGCATATCTGCCTTTTGTTGAGATTTTCATAATATCTACACCCTTTTAGAGTATTATTTTTCTTTACTGAAATAATATACTACAAAATTACTAGGAATTCAAGAGTTAATTCATATAATTTTGGTGGGAATTGGGATTTAAATGCAAAATGCAGAGTGCAGAGTGTCGGAACTGCGTTGCGATTATAGACGTTACTAATTTTGTGTATTGTAGGGGCGATTCACGAATCGCCCGTTATAGTTTAATCGTACACTTTGGAACGGGTTATAGTCTCGCCTACCGGCTCGGTCGGTGCTTCTGCTTCGCAGAGGTGTCCACCGGACACCCGCACCGTGAATGACCCCTACATAGTTTGTTGGTCGATTTTAACGAGATATAAGAATTAAAAGAGTTCGATAGATTCAATTTTGCATGGCAAAGAAAAAGCGTGGCCTTTGGCCACGCTTGGTTACCATTCTAATTGTAAGTGATATGGGTCTGCTTTATACCCAAACTCAGCAATATATCTTACCGTTTGTGTTTTATCATTATAGGCAAAAAACAGATATGTATAATCGCACATGGCATATGCAACATCTATTTTATTTTTAAAATGAACACATTGCCAGTCTCCAATTGAATCTATAAAGACAATACCATCCTTATTTAAAATTCTTTGCTTTTCTTTTTCATATTCGTTTTCTTGTCCCCAACCACGTTCATTATTCAACTGCCATTCAGCATATATATCCATACTGTAATCGTTGAAAATTCCTTCTGTGTATGCATACAAATATTTGGTTGTGGACTCTTTATTATATACAAGCCGTTTTACTGAATCAGGCATTTTATATGGAAAAACTTGCAAAATTTCATCCCATTCAAATTGCAAATGTTCTTCATCTACTTCAAGGTAATTATTGGGATTAGTAGTTGCTGAACAATACCCAAAAAAGTGCAATAAAAATATTATTGGTGAAAGCAGTAGTGAGGTTGCCAATAACACTGAAATAAAAATACATAATGTCTTTTTTCTATCTTTTTTCTTACCTATTTTTTTATTCTTTTTATAAATTAAATAAATTATTAAGCCTAACACAAACTGTATCAAGAAAAAATACTTTATTATAAATGCAAGCCATTCATGTTCAAAACCCAAATGATAAGGAAATAATGTAGTAAATTTGTAATTCAGGCCAACAACTAATAATAGCAACATTGACATTGCACCACACGACAATACCATACCAATTACAGAAATTACTGTGAACACATGCTTTTCTTTCTGTTCTTTTGGTGAGAGTTCCATATCTTCGGCTGGGACTTTTTCGTTTTCTAAATTGCTTGAAAGTTTTTCGCAGATGATTTCTATTGTGATGTTTTCTTCGTCGGCAAGTGTGCCGATTTTTTCGATTATTTCACTACTGAATTGGATTTTTTCATTTGTTCTGTTTATGTATTCTTTTATTGTATTTTGTGCGACTTCGCCACCTATTTGTAAATCTTTGATTTCTTGAATTGAGAAATCAGCTTTGCGAAGTAGTGCGATGTTTTTTAATTGTTCAACATCGCGCTCTGAAAAATCAATACTTTTTCTGCCATTATAATTCTCGTCACATTCGGGTTTTACAAGGTCATTTTCAATATAGAGTCTTATTGCACGGTCAGTAAGACCTGTTTTAGCCATAACCTGTTTGATTTTCATGGTAATTCCCCCTTTACAATGACGATTTTACATTTTTACCTAAGGTAAAAGTCAAGAGTTTTTTGAAAAAAATGTAAAAATACGGGCGATTCGTGAATCGCCCCTACATTTGTTATTTGGTTTCTACTTTTGCCTTATCTTTTTCTGCAAGTTTATTTGTGTTCATTGAATTGCGATAAACAACAAATCTGCAGAAGAGGTATTCGGTTATCATATTGCAAGACATAGTCACAGCAAGAACAATATATTCGTTAACACCTGAACTTTCAGCTTTTGCACCGAGAATTAATGAAACAGGAGTGAATACGCAATAGAAAAGTGCCACTTTAAGCATTGCTATTGGCACATTTGTTGCAGATTTGAAAGTATAACGGCGGTTAACCGTAAAATTATAAAGCACAGAAAGTGCAAGTGCAACAAAATAACTTAATGCATAAGTTACTTGTGCAATCTCGTTCATAAGAGTGAATGTTACAGCTTGAACTATTCCTGCGCCCATTGAGAATGCAACGAATTTTGCAATTTGGATTAGTGTTTCTTTTGTTGAAAGTTTTTGTTTTTCCATAATAATCCCCCATTATATTTCAGGTTTGAATGATGGCATAAGTTCGAGCTTAAACAAGTTCATTTTATGCTTTCTATTAATCAAATCTTTCTTTTCTTTATCTTCGATTTCGCCTGTTCTGATATATTTATCAAGTTCAGCGTAGGTAAATCCTAGATTATCTTCATCAGTTTTGCCACAGAGTCCGTCGATTGGTGTCTTTTCAACAAGGTTATGTGGAAGTCCTAAAAGATGACCAATTTGCTTCATTTCGGCTACTGTCAAGTTTGAACAAGGACTGAAATCCCCTACTGAGTCACCATAACGAGTTGAATAACCAACCCAATCTTCTGAAAGATTACAAGTATTTGCAACTCGACCATTCACAGACTGGCTAACAGCATAAAGAGTTGTCATTCTCACTCTTGGTGGAATATTCTGCACAGTTTGTGGTGTGATTTCTAAATCTTGTGGAAGATTATTCATAAGCCCATCAACTGTATCTTTAATGTTTACTGTATAATTTTTAATTCCAAGATGTTCGACTAATTGTTTTGCACAATCAATATCGTGTTGCTCACCGCAAGGCATAAGCACACCGATTACTCTATCTTTGCCCAATGCTTCAACACAGAGTGCTGCGACGATTGATGAATCTTTGCCACCTGAAATGCCAACAACTGCATTGCAATCTTTTCCGTTTTGCTCGAAAAAATCTTTAATCCACGCTACACATTGGTCTTTAACTTTAAGTGCATCAAATTGGTACATAATATCACGCTCCAATATTAGTATTGTACCACTCTTTTTATAAAGTTTCAATAAAAAAAAACACCCTCTAACGAGGGTGTTAATATGTATTTAGTTTCCGCCAAGTTTGATATTTATGCCAGCGTCATTTGAAGTGCTTGGTGTTGGCATATATGGAATGAGTTCTTGTGCGATTTGCCAGATTGGCATTGACTGAATATAAACCTTGCCGGGACCTGTAACTTTTGTATGGAACAAGCCTTCACCACCAAAGAAGATATTCTTTGCACCTTTTACTTGCTGGATATCCATTGTGCAAGTTTCACTCATAGCTGCAAGGTAGCCTGTATCAACAATAATACTTTCACCCACACCTAATGTGTATTCAACACAATGACCGTCAATTTCAAGGAAAATCAAGCCGTTACCTGTGATTTTCTGCATAATGAAGCCTTCGCCACCGAAGAAGCCTTTGCCCAATTTGCGTTGGAAATAAACTGACAAATCCAAGCCTTTTTCCATAGCAAGAAAGCCTTTTTTCTGAACGATAATTCCGTTACCCGCAGACACTTCATAAGGGATAATTGAACCCGGAAATTTTGACGCAAAAGCAATCATACCCGTGCCACCCTGTGCGCTGTATTCATTCATAAAAAGTGATTCACCTGAGAAAAGACGACCAAGTGCCTTTTTAACGCCACCACCTGAGTTTGTTTCCATGTGCATATTGGGACTCATCCAACTCATTGCGCCACTTTCGGAACAAAGTGTCTGCCCCGGTTCAAGATAGCAAGTCACAACAGGCAAATGCCCACCTTCAATTTTATAATTTAACATCAAAATCCCTCCCTAATATTTATATTTTTATTTTAACGGGATATAAGAAATTTGTCAATAAAAAAGGACTACGATTTTCGTAGTCCTTTTAATATTAATCTAATGGTTTCATCGTGGGGATTTCATTTGTAAAACTTACGTAACCCTACAAAAGTCTTCAAAACCCCAGTAAATAAGCCACTTTCCAAACTTTTTGAAAAATATAACTCTCCGTAAGTCTACGTACATTATGTTCCATTTGGCTTAACTTTTGGCTTATTGGCTTACGGATGCCTCGGAGTTGGATGCTGCAAGCTTGCCCTTTTGAAAATAGGCATCCAGGCCTGCAAACTCATCTTTTCTGAGGTCTTTGGTCACATCGGCATAAATTCCGAGTGTTGTCGAAACATCGGCATGGCCTAAAGCATCTTGAATCACCTTGATGTTAACACCCGCCTCGCACATCCTCGTAGTAAAGGTATGACGAAGGGTGTGGCAGCTGAAATGCGGTAACAGCACCTCGGGATTTTCGCTTTTTTCAAACTGTGCATCATTGCAATCCCGAATGATGCGACGAATCGCTTTATTAAGCGTTCCTAAGTGCTGAGTATCGCCGTATCTGTTGACGAAAATAAAATCGGTATATCCGTCAACCGACGCCTTACAGCTTATGCCTGTTTCTTTTTGATTTTCCCGTTCCTCTAAGAACGCTTCCTTGACAAAGCCAAGCATCGGAACGACACGCTCACCGGCTTTGGTCTTTGGTGTGTTCACATTAAAGCTGCAACCCTTTTGTGGTCCGTGGCAATAGTAAACGAGGGTATGATTCACATCAATGAGCCCTTCGTCCAAATCAATATCACACCAACGAAGACCTGTTGCTTCCCCAACGCGAAGACCGGTGCCTAACATTACTGCAAAAATCGGATACCAGTGGCGATAGCGCGGTGTGTTCCTCAGGTAGTCCAAAAACAACTCCTGCTCAGCAACCGTCAGTGCCTTCCGCTTTTCCGTTTGGAAGCAGTGGGCTTGCTTAAGTTCCTTCAAAACTCTTTCCGAAGGGTTACTTCTAATGTACCCGTCGTCAACCGCCAAATCAAATACCTGATGCAGCACGGTATGGATGCTATCAATTGTGGAAGCCTGCAAGCCTCTTTCATCTGCCAAGTAATTGTAAAACCGCTTAACGTCCGATTTCTTTACTTGGGATATTTTAAGCTTCCCAAACTTAGGTCGAACAAAGGTGTTATACATATACTTGTAGTTTTGGAAGGTGTTATCCTTAAGCCCTCGCTTGATATGACACCAAAGATCAAAAAGCTCGTTGATGGTCGTGTTTCGTTTCTCAGCCTTTATGCCGTCCGAAATATCGCGGTCAACTTCCTTTTCTTTCGCACGGAGTTCTTCAAGCGTTTTGCCGTAGATAACGTGTCGCTTTCCAAATTGATCGGTCCACCGATAGTCATAGCTACCGTTCGGTCGTTGGCATTCCCCTTTACGGAGAACGATCCTGTCTTTGTCTTTTCTTTTTGTTGATTGTCTTGCCATAAGTGCTCCTTTCTCGGGCTGGCAAGAGCAAAGTTCCAACATATTTATTATACCACAACCTTGCTCTTAACACAATACCCATTGGCTTAAATTGAGTACGCTTTTTCGAGATACTCGTCGAATTTCTTTCTTTTAATCAATCGCTTACCGCCAACCCACAGAACAAATTCACAGCGGTCGTCGTTTGTGAGCTTTCGGATGCGATTTATACCGACGCCTGAATAAGCAGCCGCCTCTTCAAGCGTTAAACAACTTTTCTGCCAAATCGGAATCTCTTTCATCGGCACACCTCCTTGTGTAATTTTTACCTCCTTCCTTGCCGGAGGCAGGCATACTAAAATCAAACATTTAAACTTCTCCTTCATAATTTTTAAGTATCTTAATCTGCCGTCATCAGATATGGACTTTTAGAATTTTCGTTCAGAGAATCAGATAGGGGTTCCAACGCTCTGTACGAAAATCTCTGCTGAAAATATAAAAAACATTAATTTCGACTTTCAAGAAAAGATTAACAAAAATCTTTTGGCTGATGATTTTGCTTTATTTGAAGTCTTAATTTTTTATATTCTTCAGCAACTCTTTGTTCTTCTCGGTCTAATTCCATCATTTCAGTTTCTTCGTCCTGCCGAATCTTAATCTGCTTTCGAATCAGTTCTTTAATAACGATAGTTCTTTTTCTGCTTGGCAAAGCACGAACAAACGCAATGTTTTCTCTGCCTTTGATAGCAAGTCGAAGATCAAGATAACCGCTTTCTGTTTTGAACGGTTCATAATCTATATCGAAAAACACCTGTCTGCCTGTGCGTTCTGATTCGATTACATAGTTGATAAATTTGCCAAAAGATTTCGGTGGCAGAAAACTTCGCAGATAAATCAAATCCTCGTCACCTTCTTTTAGAATTAAATGAATATTCATCTCGTTCACCTCCTTTTGTAAAAAACTAAAAATAAGTTTTAGGTTCGTTTCAAGAAAACATTAACCGCCCGGCTCGGTTAGGTGCCTTGACAAATATAATTTGCAAAAAGTTAATATCGAGTTTCAAGAAAACATTAACAACGAAAAAAACTGCCGCAAGCAAGATGCTCACGGCAGTTCTCTGTTTATTGGAATTGTTTTTAAATGAGTGTCATTTAAAAATGACGGTAACTTTCTTTTCGATATGCTTGATGCCTTTCGTTTTGAAATCGCCTTTCAGATTTATTAAAGATTAATTTTAGATTTATTAGAGGACGCTCATTTTGAAATGATTGGGCTACCGTCGTTTTGAGATGATTTGATGGGCTTTCATTTTGAAATGAGTGACGGATTCTCCCTTCGATATGACAATAGATTTCTAACCCTCTTGTCAACCTCAAAATGATAATAATTTTCTTGTCATTTTAAAACGAGTT
>CALEJD010000101.1 GCA_937898195.1 uncultured Clostridia bacterium
AGAGTGTTAAAAATTTTCATATTACTCACCTTTTTCTTCCTTTTCTTTATATTTTAAAAGTTCTCTTTCTAACTTATCAATTTTTGCATTTAATCTGCAGAATTCTTGTGAAACAGGGTCAGGAATATGCACTTGGTCAAGGTTATCAACACGTTTGCCATTTCTCTTGATGACACGAGCCGGTACACCAACAGCAGTTGAGTTTTCAGGAATTTCATCAAGCACAACTGCACCAGATGCAATATTTGAATTGTCACCAACCTTTAATGGCCCCAAAACTTTTGCGCCTGAACCAATCATAACACCATTGCCTATTGTTGGGTGACGTTTGCCTGTATCTTTACCTGTACCACCCAAGGTAACGCCCTGATAAATTGTAACATCATCACCGATTTCAGCAGTTTCACCAATCACAACCCCTGTGCCGTGGTCAATGAAAAATCTTCTGCCGATTGTAGCACCCGGGTGAATTTCAATATTAGTCTTTTTTACAGCCTGTTGAGATATTGCACGAGCAATAAATCTCATTTTATGACGAAAAAACCAGTTTGCAACTCGATACATTCTTATGGCTTTAAGCCCCGGATATAAGAAAAGAATTTCAAGGATGCCAGTTGCAGCCGGGTCACGCTCTTTGACTGTCTGAATATCTTCAATTAGTCTTTTAAGCAAAATTATTCCTCCAAATAAAATATAAAGCCTCCGTTTGCAAAAGCAAACGAAGGCGAATAATCGCGGTTCCACTTCGATTTATAACTCAATAGTTTATAACGCAACCACACGAGTGTGTATTTCCCCACACCAACTCACGAATGCACTTCACAAAAGTTTTTTAAAATGGGCTTTCAGCCGGTGACCCATAATCTCTGATAAACACACTATTGCTACTCTTTTCGGTCATAGTCTTTATAAATATTATATGAAATTATATCACAATAATTTACAAAATGCAATCACTTTGTAAAATCTATTATTTTTTTGCTGTCATTTAGATAAATTATGCCTGAAATTATAGTTAAAATTGCGGTAATCCACAAAAGCCCATTTGAAATTAACGACAAATCGGGAAGTTTGTCAAAAATGCTCACATTTATTTTTGAAATAATTTCCCATACTTCACCTAAAAGCATTATGAGAATTGTGAATACCATTTGACTTACTGTTTTTATTTTGCCCCAAATATTTGCAGGAATTACAACTCCATTAGTTGCAGCAATCATTCTCACAGATGCTATTGCAAATTCGCGAACAAGCACAAGCATTATAATCCAGATATTGCAAAGCCCCATACTCATAAATGCCAGTAATGCAGATGTTGTGAGAATTTTATCTGCAATAGGGTCTAAAAATTTGCCAAAATTGGTTATCTGGTTATTTTTTCTTGCAAGGTGTCCGTCAACAGCATCAGTAATTGATGCTATTGAAAAAATAATACAAGCAATTAAAAATTTATGTGAAAGCGTATCCATAAGTATTACTGCAAGAAAAATCGGTGTAATGAAAATTCTTGCAATTGTAAGCAGGTTGGGCGTGTTTAATTTCATACAACTTCACCTGTTAACTCACCGTCAACCACATTCATAACTTCAACTTCGATAATATCACCATCATCAAGCTCATAGCCACAAGTGAAATAAATGAGTGTGTCGATTTCAGGAGCATCCATTGTTGTTCTGCCGTAATATGAATCGCTATAAGAATCATAGCCCTCAACTATTGTAGGCAAAATCTTACCAACAAGGCTTTCGTTGAGTTCATCAAGGATTACATTTTGTCTTTCATTGATAATATCTGCGCGGTCTGCACGGATTTCATAATCCATCATACCGTCGAGTTTCGCGGCTGGTGTGCCCTCTTCTTCTGAATAGGCAAAGCAACCCATTCTCTCAAAGCGCATTTCTTCGACAAATTCGCAGAGTTCATTGAATTCTTCTTCAGTTTCACCTGGGAAGCCAGCAATAAATGTTGTTCTGATTGTAACACCATTTATTCTCTCGCGAATTTTGTTAAGAAGTGCCGTGAGAGATTCACGGTCACCGTGACGGTTCATTCTTTTAAGCACGTTTTCATTGCAATGTTGCAACGGAATATCCATATACTTAACTATTTTTTCATTGTTTGCAATTTCGTCAATGAGTGCATCGTCAATTCTTTCAGGATAGAGATATAAAAGTCTAATCCACTCTATACCATCAACCATTGAGAGTGCACGGAGTAATGGTACAAGTGCGTTTTTGCCATATAAATCTTCACCATAACGAGTTGTATCCTGAGCCACAACAACAAGCTCTTTGACACCCTTTTGGGCTAAATCTTTTGCTTCGGCAATAATGCTTTCACTCGGTCTGCTTCTAAATGGGCCACGAATTGACGGAATTGCACAATAAGTACAATGATTTGAGCAACCCTCGGCAATTTTAAGATATGCAGAATAAGGTGGAGTTGTGAGCACTCGGTCACCTTCGATTTTAAGGTTTTCTTTTGGTGGAAAACTCTCTGCTTTTTCACCGTCGAGCATTTTATGACAGATTTCGCAGATATCTTCATTTGCACCAATACCGATTACACCATCAACTTCTGGAATTTCTTCAAAAATTTGACCTTGATAACGTTCTGCAAGACAACCTGTAACCAACACTTTGATTTCAGGATAATCTTCTTTATATGAAATCATATCAAGAATATTTTCGATTGACTCTTTCTTTGCGTCTTCGATAAAGCCACAAGTGTTAACGATAATCAAATCAGCTTCTAATGGGTCGCTTACAAAATCGAAGCCGTCTTTTTGAAGTTTTGAGAGCATTATTTCAGCATCAACCTGATTTTTGGGGCATCCAAGTGAAATCATACCGATTTTTTTATTCATAAAAATCTTCTCCGTCAAATTCAGAAATAGTATTCAGGGCATTTTTAATATCAGAATAAGAATAGCCAAGTCGCAAAAGTGCGTCAACTGTTCTTTTCTTGCCCTTTTCGTCGTTTAATTTGTTTATATATTTTTTCTTGACTAGTATTATAATACTTTTTTGTGGCTCATTGTCAAGACTATCTACAGTATTTTCAATAATTTCACGGTCTATGCCACGAAACGCTAATTCTTGTTTAATTCGTTTCATGCTATAACTTTTTCGCTCTAATAAATCATTTGCGAGAATTCGGGCATATTCTTCATCATTTAAAAGACCTAATTCAAGGAGTCTTTCGCAGGCTTTTTGCGCTGACTCTTTTTCGTGACCTTTTTCGCATATTTTCTTGATTAATTCTTTCGTTCCATAGGGACGACGGGAGAGAAAATCAAGTCCTTTGTTATAAGCACGACGAAAACTGACCGTGTTAAGCAACTCGGTCAGTTCTTCTTCGTTTATTTCTTTATAATTTCTGTATTTTTCTGAATACCAAAAATCACTATCAACTGTTGCGCGATATTCTTCGTCAACATAGATGTGAATTTTATTGGCTTTACCTTGTTTTACAGATAATTTCATTATTCGTCATCATCCACAGCAATATCAAGAGTTGCTCTTGCTGCTGCTTTAGTTGTTGGCACTTTTACAAGTTCAGGTTGTGCGATTGGTGCACTGCTCTTTCTTGTGTTTACAACTTCTTGCATTTTTACGCGGATTTTTTCTTCAATTTCGTTTGCGAGTTCAGGTTGTTGTTTAAAGAGAATTTTAACATTTTCTCTACCCTGACCAAGACGCTCTTCACCATAATAGAACCAAGCGCCACTCTTTTTGAGAATATCGAATTTAACACCAAGGTCAACGATTTCACCGATTTTTGAAATACCTTCACCATACATAATGTCAAATTCCGCTTCTTTGAATGGAGGAGCAACCTTATTCTTAACAATCTTTGCTCTTGTTCTTGAACCAATAAATTCATTGCCCTGTCCTTTAAGCTGTTCAACACGGCGTACATCAATTCTGATTGAAGCATAGAATTTAAGAGCACGACCACCTGTTGTAACTTCAGGGTTGCCATAAACAACGCCAACCTTTTCACGAAGCTGGTTAATGAAGATTACAACTGTATTTGATTTATTGATTACACCAGCGAGCTTACGAAGAGCCTGTGACATAAGACGAGCGTGAAGACCAACGTGGCTGTCACCCATATCCCCTTCAATTTCTGCACGAGGAACAAGTGCTGCAACAGAGTCAACGATAATTACATCAAGAGCGCCTGAACGAGCAAGTGCTTCTGCAATTTCAAGAGCCTGTTCACCGTTATCAGGTTGTGAAACAAGAAGTGAATTAACATCAACACCAAGGTTTTGTGCATATTCAGGGTCGAGAGCGTGTTCAGCGTCGATGAATGCTGCTTCGCCACCCATTTTTTGCGCTTCTGCAACAACCTGCAAAGCGAGAGTAGTTTTACCAGAAGATTCAGGTCCATAAATTTCAACGATTCTGCCACGTGGCAAACCGCCGATGCCAGTTGCGGTGTCAAGTGAGATTGAGCCAGTTGGGATTGCTTCGATATTTAAAGCACCACTTTCGCCCAAACGCATAACAGCACCTTTACCATAATTCTTCTCTATCTGTAACAAAGCAGTTTCAAGAGCCTTTTTCTTATCAGCCATATTTTTGTTCCTCTCAATCGTACAAATGTTCGTTTGATAGTATTATATATTATTTCATTTCATATTGCAAGAACTTTTTTATATTTTATTTAAAATATTTTTTACAAAAACACTTGCAATTTGCGAAACTTACTGTTATAATGTCTCTTGTTGTAATTTGATTATTTATCCCCGTATACAAGGAGGTGCCTTTAAAATGGCAAAATGCGAATATTGTGGTAAAGACGTTGCTTTCGGCATCAAGGTTTCTCACTCACACAGACGTTCAAACAGAACATGGAAACCAAACGTTAAAAGAGTTAAAGCAGTTGTAAACGGCTCTCCTAAGAGAGTTTATGCTTGCACTCGTTGCCTTCGTTCAGGTAAGGTTGAAAGAGCAGTTTAATTCAAAACAAACACGAAAATTAACGCACATCGTTTGATGTGCGTTTTTTCATATGTTTTGTGGGCATTATAGACAAAGTAAATGATAAATCTTTGGGGATATAATCTATTGATTTAATCTCTTAAAAAGAGTATAGTTTAATGCAAGGTCTTGTGACCTTTAGGGATTCGTGTTGTACTTTATACGCAACGGATATGCAAAAGGAAAGGCATATCAGAAAAGCCGACTCATTTGAGTCGGCTTTTTGTTTTGTTATATTTCACTCCACACAGAAGTGTCTTCTTCAACTGTTACCATACCATCATACAAATCAGATTCATAATAGTCATAGTATTCGTAATCTGGATAATACCAACCTATTTCTGCTTTATTAAAATATTTTGTTGCAAAATATTCTGACAAGGTAAAACCAAAGGTCGTTTTATAGGTTGCAGTATATATCTTTGTTTCATTTTCATCATAGGTCACTTCGCTATCATCACCATACCACCCGCTGACATAGATTTCATAAATAACTCTTTCTGCGTCCTTTTCGACAGTTTCATTACCACATTCAGTAAGCTTATAAATATATGGAATTGATGATTCAGAAAGGTCTCCAAGAGTATATAAATCAATATTATCATGCATACCGCTGATATATGCATTCACATTATAGTGTGCTACTGTTCGGTCAATACCACAGATACAAAGCACCGTAAACAATGACAATGAAATCACAAAGGCATATTTCATTGTTTCAAGTTCAGGGTTAAACACTCTTATTATAAATGCTACAATAACCACTGCTGTTGCAACCATAAACACAGATGTGCAAAGGCGAAGCACGGTAAGTCCGTATTCACTGATATACATTACCATTTTTGAAAGTGCTGTGATAATAAACAAAATGGTAAACACACTTATAAATGTCATTATCCCTTTAAGAATAGGATTCAATTTACCATTTTCACGGCGAGCAGATTTCCACAAAATTCCACCCATAAGCACAAGATTTATAAATGCGATTGCTTCAGTTTCAAAAAATCCACGGCGAGCATATTGGGCAAATGTAAATTCATATCCCGTTGGCAAAATTCCTGAAAATGCACTGAAGAAATATGCCGTCTGCGAAAACATATACACAAGATAAACAAGTGCTATCATTCCAAGAAATGTTACTGCAAAGGGTGATTTTAAAGTTCTTGCTTTTTCAAAATTAATCGGTTTTGCATTTGTTTCATTTAATTCATATTTACAAGAAAGTGCAAAAGACAATATGAAGCACAACAACGCAACAGATATTACAAGTTTTAGGATTGTCATTCCTAGACTTTCTGCAATTTTTCCAACCAAGCCTTCAAAAGCTGCGTCTGCACTTGAAAGCAAAGGAATAACAACGATTAATACGGGTATGGCTGCTAAAACTGCTCCACCAATTTGTATTGCAGTTTTATTTTTATCATTTTTCAAAAGTGCTCTTATTGGTAACAGAAAATTTTCAAATGGTGTGATTATAATTGAGCGAACAACTTTAATTACACCGTCAATAGTATCTGCTACTGTATCGTCAACCATTGAAACTGCACACAACACCGTTGACGAGAAGAAAATCACAAATGCTATGAATCTTGAAAGCTGGTCACCGGCATAAAGGCTGAAA
Source organism: uncultured Clostridia bacterium (assembly GCA_937898195.1). Taxonomy (GTDB): domain Bacteria; phylum Bacillota; class Clostridia; order Oscillospirales; family Acutalibacteraceae; genus Fimenecus. Next base: position 6,613 of record CALEJD010000101.1, read on the forward strand.
ACAAGACTTGATGCTATCGCCAGAACAAGTGATGAAACAGAAATAAAAGTAAAATCACCATTTTTGAGCATATAAACTGCCAATGCTACAACTAAAGCTACGGCACTTATTGAAAAACCTATTGCCATCCCACCAAAAAGTCCAAAGAATACAATGCACAGAGACAATACAGCGAAAATCCCAAAGAATATATAATCGACAGTTTCAAGCTCAATTTTCTTTTGTGGTTTTGGTTGAATTGGTTTTCCATAAGGACTTATATAAGGATTATTTAATACTGGTTGATTGGAAGTGTTTGAATTGTTTTGAATATTATCCATAACTATGCCTCCTTAGAGTTTACAAGTGTAAGGTTGGCTCCGTCGGTATATTCTAAAATGTCACCTGGTTGGCAATTAAGCTCACGGCAGATAGCTTCAAGAGTTGAAAAGCGTACTGCTTTTGCCTTGCCTGTTTTGAGAATTGACAAGTTAGCCTGAGTGATACCTACTCTTTCCGCCAATTCGCCCGATGTCATTTTTGCTCTTGCAAGAGCCATATCAAGATTAACTTTTATCGCCATAAATATCACTCTCCCTAAACTGTCATATCATTTTCTTCTTTGATTTCGATTGCCTTACTGATTATATTGCGTACAACACGAACAATAAGACCGATAAACAATGCTGAAATTGAAATAATGATAAACATTGTAAATCTTAGTGATGCAAATCCACTTAAAACGCCAACATAAATGCAAAGCCAAGAAAGAATGGAAAGATATTTTACATTTTCTTCTTCAAACACGTTTCCTTTATCAACATTGAGAAGAATTTTATAAAGCAAAATTATTGCGCCCCACCCTGCTGGAACTGCAAGATATGTAACAACTGTCAGAAATTTTGCCAAATAGTCTCGGTGGAAAAATTCGCACAGGAACTCAACAATCCAAGGTGCTCCCAAAGTGAGAATTACAAGTGCAATTGCAAAGATTGTTGTAAACGCCAATGACAATGTAAGAGTTCGATTTTTATTTTTCATAGGTTACCCCCACAGACTGTGTCTATTTTTCTATAAAATACCATCGAATTTATCGTTTGTCAATAAAATTTTATCGAAAAACAGAAAAATTACAACATTGTAATAATAGTTACAAAAAGAAAACGGCGTGGTTACAAACCACGCCGTATAGGTTTATTCATTTTGCACTTTGCATTTTGCGTTTTGCACTTATTAATACATTCCGCCGCCTGCCTGAGCCATTGCTGCTGCAGCTGCTGCTTCAGCCTGTGGGTCAGGAATATCTGCTACAAGTGACTCTGTTGTGAGCACCATTGCTGCAACTGATGATGCATTCTGAAGTGCTGAACGAGTAACCTTTGCTGGGTCAAGGATACCTGCTTCGAACATATCAACATATTCGCTTGTTGCGAAGTTGAAGCCGTAGCCAACTTTATTTGAGTTAACGATTTCATTTACGATAACTGAACCTTCAAGACCTGCGTTTGCTGCAATCTGACGAACTGGCTCTTCAATAGATTTAAGAACAATCTTAACACCAGTCTTAAAGTCTGCGTCTTCTGTATCAAGAAGAACTGATGCTGCCTTGATTGCGCCGAGAAGTGCAACGCCACCGCCTGCAACTGTGCCTTCTTCAACAGCTGCCTTTGTAGCTGCGAGAGCGTCTTCAATACGGAGTTTCTTTTCTTTCATTTCTGTTTCAGTAGCAGCACCAACACGGATAACTGCAACACCACCTGCAAGTTTTGCAAGTCTTTCCTGAAGTTTTTCACGGTCGAAGTCTGATGTTGTTTCTGCAATCTGAGATTTGATTTGACCAATTCTGCCCTTGATTGCGTCTGCATCACCAGCACCGTCAACGATAATTGTGTTTTCTTTTGAAATCTTAACCTGCTTTGCACGGCCAAGCTGGAAGAGTTGAGTATCTTTGAGCTCAAGACCAAGGTCTGATGTGATTACCTGACCACCTGTAAGGATTGCGATATCCTGAAGCATTTCTTTTCTTCTGTCACCAAAACCTGGTGCCTTAACAGCAACACAAGTGAATGTGCCACGAAGTTTGTTAACAAGGATTGTTGAAAGAGCTTCGCCCTCAACATCTTCTGCAACGATAACAAGCTTTTTGCCAGCCTGAACGATTTGTTCAAGTAATGGAAGGATTTCTTGAATGTTGCCGATTTTCTTATCTGTGATAAGAATGAGAGCGTCGTCGATAACTGCTTCCATCTTATCTGTATCTGTTACCATATAAGGTGAGATGTAACCACGGTCAAACTGCATACCTTCAACTACATCACTATATGTTTCACTTGTTTTTGATTCTTCGATTGTGATAACGCCGTCTGCTGTAACCTTTGCCATTGCATCTGCAATAAGGTTACCAACATATTCGTCTGCTGCTGAAACTGTTGCAACGCGAGCAATATCTTCTGTTGAAGCAACAGGTTTTGCATTTTTAAGTACTTCTTCAACAACTGCGTTAACTGCTGCCTGCATACCCTTTTTAACTACCATTGGGTTTGCACCTGCTGCAACGTTTTTCATACCTTCACGAACAAGTGCTTGTGCAAGAAGTGTTGCTGTTGTTGTACCGTCACCTGCAACGTCGTTTGTCTTTGTTGCAACTTCTTTAACAAGCTGTGCGCCCATATTTTCGAATGCATCTTCAAGTTCAACTTCTTTAGCTATTGTAACACCGTCGTTTGTGATAAGTGGTGCACCATATTTTCTGTCAAGAACTACGTTTCTACCCTTTGGGCCTAATGTAATTTTAACTGTATTGCTTAATTTATCAATACCTGTCTGAAGAGCTTTTCTTGCTTCTTCACCATAAATAATCTGTTTAGCCATAATGCGTTACCTCCAATTATTCAACGATTGCAAGAATTTCTGATTGACGAACGATTGTGTATTCTTCATTGTCCATCTTAACTTCTGTGCCTGAATATTTGCCTGTGATTACCTTGTCACCGACTTTAACATACATTTTGATTTCATTACCGTCAACAAATCCGCCAGGACCAACTGCAACAACCTCTGAAACCTGTGGTTTTTCCTGAGTAGCAGCTGTGAGCACGATTCCGCTCTTTGTTGTTTCTTCAATTTCGCATGATTTGAGTACAACTCTATCTGCAAGTGGTTTAATAGTCATTTTATATTACCTCCATAAAGAATAATAAATACATAATTTTTAGCACTCTCGCTTCTTGAGTGCTAATTATATTTTAGCCACTTTTTTCCAACTCGTCAAGTATTTTATGTAAATTTAATAGATTTTTAATAATTTCGGGCGGGCACAGAGACCCGCCCCTACAAACATATTTTATATCAATCCAAAGCTTACTGTTAATGCTTTATTTATTTTATTCATATCATTAGTTGACAAATTACCCATTCGTTCTTTAAGTCGTTGTTTATCGATTGTTCTGACCTGTTCAAGCAATACTACTGAATCCTTACTGAGTCCGCACTGATTACCATTAACGCTTATATGAGTTGGCAGTCGGCTTTTTTCTTGTTGGCTTGTAATTGCTGCTGCAATAACAGTCGGGCTATATTTATTGCCAACATCATTTTGGACTATAAGTACAGGTCTTACTCCACCTTGCTCCGACCCCACAACAGGACTTAAATCTGCGTAATATATGTCCCCTCTTTTTACATTCATTTTCCATATCACTCCTTTGTTTTTATTTTTGCCATTTGTTTCTGCAAATAAACATCAATAGCAAAAAATTGGGAGTAATACATATTATGAAATTTTTATTCAGTCTGTCCCATATACTGAAATTTTTCAAAAAACAATACATCAGCACCATCAATGGTGAGCTTTATGAAATGTTTTGTTTCTTTTTCTGCATATAACTGGCACAGGTGGTTTTCTGTATTATAAGTATATACAAGTTGATTTGTGATAGTATCAATTTGTGGTGTTGCGCCTTGCACATTATTTATACAAGTTTCAAGGGCATTGCAAATCATATTGAATGGCAATTTATCCCCTGCAAGTGTTATTGATAAGCCGTTAAAATCGACTTCGTATTCACCGTTATGGCAAATAATTTTTGTACCGTTTATGGTTTCCGGTGCAACAAATTCAAAATAGAGCGCATCAGACATCACATAGCTTGCATTACCACAAATCTCAATATTATTGATTTTAGTTCTTACCACAGTATTAAAGCCACTGACATTCAGTGGCTCTTTTTCTAAATCCTTTGTTTTTAACATCCCGCATCCACCAAGCAAAAGAATGCAAAATAAAATGCAAAGGACTTTTTTCATATTGTTCTACCCTTATTCAAATTTCGAGAGTACACTTGGCAACTCACCAAGCATTAAAGATGGGGTATTGCCCATCATTGAATATTTTTCTGTAACAGCATCGCCAACTAATCCGTGAATTTTCACACCAGCCACAGTGCTCTTGAACGGGTCAATACCCTGTGCTATGAAAGATGCGATTATTCCACCCAACACATCCCCTGTGCCACCTGTTGACATTCCAGGATTGCCTGTATTATTGACATAAACATCGTCATATTCTGTGCATCCCACAAGAGTTGATGCTCCTTTGAGTGCAAGAATTGATTTATGGGCTCTTGTAAAGCTTTTCACAACTGCTCCACGATTCTCCTGAATACTCGCCACACTCACCCCTGCTATTCTTGACATCTCTTTTGGGTGTGGCGTCAGAATTATAGTTGATTTTGCACTGTCTAATATATCTATATTATTTTCAAAACAATTTATGCCATCAGCATCAAGAATTACAGGTACTTGTGAATTTTTAATAACAAATTCTGTAATGGATTTGGTGTCTTCGTCATTACCCATTCCACAACCTATGAGCACACAAGAGCATTTTGTTAATTCTTTTTCTATGCGTTTGATTGCATTTTGGGAAATTCTGCCCATTTTATTGCTTTCAAGGGGAATTAAAATCTGCTCATAGGTTTTTGGTGCAATAGCACTATAAGCCACCGCAGGAAAAGCAACTTTTACAAGTCCCGCACCGCTATTCACAGCACCTTGTGATGCAAAATAAACGGCATTAGGCATTTCATAGCTACCACCGATTACAAGCACTGTGCCGAAAGTGCCCTTATGGCTTTCTGCGTCACGCTTATTGAAAAAGCCTTTGATTTCATCTGTACTCATTGTGAAAAGAGTTGCATTAACATCTGCAAAGCATTTTTCAGGGACACCGATAGGGGCCACCACAACTCTGCCACAGCTTTCAATAGATGGTTTTAGCACGTGAACAGGTTTGAGCACCAATACTGCGATTGTCATATCTGCCTTTATATGTGAAGATGTGAGTTTACCGCTATCGCCCTCTAATCCACTTGGCACATCAATACTCACAACAGTTGCAGATGCAGAGTTAATTTTTTCAAAGAGTCCCGCAATCTTTTCGTTAGGCTCGCCTTTGAATCCCACACCGAAAATACAGTCCACAATAATTTGTGCAGTTTCAAAATATTTGTCAGTTGTTTCATCATAGTGGACAACTGTAATCCCCATTGCTCTAATTCGCGCAAGCATCTCTGAAGATTCGTCATCCACAGGGAGTCCCATAGCCATCATTACAGTTGGGTTATATCCATATTCAGAAAGTTTTCGTGCTATTACGAAACCGTCACCACCGTTTTTGCCTTTGCCACACACAACAAGCACATTTCTCTTGTTTGTATTTTCAAAGGTCTGACGGATAATTCTCGCACAATATGACCCAGCATTCTCCATAAGCTGAAGATATGAAATCCCGCTTTCATTTGCAAGTCTTTCAACTTTTCTTGTATTTTCAACTGTAAGAACTCTCATCAAATTCACTCCACATATATTATGAAATAATGATAACACAAAAAAGGAGAGTTTTTCAACTCTCCTTTAATGTTTTTATTCAATTAGAGAATATAAATTGTTACGTTTCTTGAGCCCCATTGACGACACTGACTTGTGCTGTTCATATAAAGGTCAACTGTAAACTTGCCTTTATTAACAAATCCACCTGTGTCAGCAGCGATACAATAACCATAAACAACGCCATCGTCAGAAACAATCCACATTTCTGTTCCATATGGAATTTGTTTTGGGTTAACTGCAATCAAGCCCGGTTTAACTGGTTTGCCTGTCGCTGTTTTTCCACCTGGTTGACAATAAGCAGCTGCTTTGCCCTTTATTGTGTATTTGTAACTTGTTGGGATATTGTTTTCACCGATTGAATATTTTGATGGTAATGTAAGTTCAGAAATAGGATTACCATTCTTTTGGATTTTGTTATTACCTGTGCTCTTAACAAGAGTACCTACTGTTGTAACCTGTGCAACAGGGTTCTTTGTTACAGTTTCACTTACAAATGATGTTTCTGCAACTTCACCATTAACAATCTTGTCTTTATAGACAACTGTTTTTGTTCCGTTTACACCCTTTGTTGTGATTTTTGATGTACCCTTTGTCATTGATGCAGATTTAACTGTTTTCTTTGAGAATGGAACTTTTTCTGTTGCTTCTCTTGTTACATATTCTACTCTAAGAACATCAATAGTGAGATTGTGAGAAAGTTCTGTTTCTTTTGTTGGTACAACTTCATCATCTTCGTCAAGGATAATGCCCTGTTCTGCGAGTAATTCGCCAACAGTTTTAGCAGTTGATTTTGCTTTTCTTGTTTCGCCGTCAACATTAATTGTGAGGTCATAAGAATTTAAAATCTTAACCTCCATATTGTTCGTCACAACAGCTTTTACATTGGCACTTGAAACAAGTTTGTCTGAAAGTACAACGCCCTGACTCTCGATAAGTTCTGCAACAGTTCCTGCAAAAACAGTATCTACAACATTTCCGTCTGCATGAATAAATCTTACATTACTTGCACGGCAGATAACGATTTCACTTTCTGCACCTGCTGTAAAGTTATCAAGTAAGAGTTTATCTTGCTCTGACAATTCAATTTTTGCATCTTCCACAATAGCATAAGCATCTTTTAAAGTTGTTTCTACTCTTGTGATTTGTGAGCCTTCATAGATATCAACTATATAAGTCTCACCGCTGGCTGCGAAAACTGTTCCTGCACAGAGAATGACTAACGCCATTATAAGTGCAATCACTCGGAATGTTACACGAGTTGCTTTCGCACGCTCAATGATATTTTTTATCATCATTCTGCTCCTTTAATAAGTTGTGTCAACCTTTGCATTCTGCAAAGTGCTCACCCCAAACATAACTTTGAAAAGCACATTTAAGGCTCACTTAACGCACAACCGTTATTCTCGCTTTGTGACTTTTGACATTATATTCATCTCGTGTCAAAAAGTCAAATTTTTTTTAAAATGTTTTTTGTACAATTTGTCCAAAAACGTAAGTCATTTTTTGACTGAATATCCCAAATAACCCCTGTTTTCCACAATATATAGTGTATTTTCCTACCTCCTTTGTAATATTTTTTGTGAGATTTTTAAAAAACGAGCAAATTGTTACAAAATGGTTACAAAATTTACGACTTTTGAAAGATTTTCACCTATATTTTATGTGTAAAAATTAGAAAATATTCCTGTTTTTTACTATACTATTATATATAGGGTATTTTCAGTAGTTTTTCACATAAAAAAAGACAGGAAATTCATCCTGTCTTATAGCATTTATTCAATTTACACAAAAACGGTCTGTATCAGTATCATATAGAGTATTGTGCCAACACCAATGCTTAAAAGGTTGTTTCGTTTCCACAAATGCAAAACTGCAACAACTACACCTGCTATAATTTCAGGTAAGCCAAATGGGAATTCAGTTAGTGTGATATTTTTCAAACAATATACTACCAATAAACCTATTACTGCAGGCGGTAACACCTTACCAAGATATTTAACTGCTTTTGGGATTTCTTTACCATCTGGGAATAATACAAACGGAATTGCACGGGTAGCAAGGGTTGTAAGTGCTACTAATACTATTATAATAACTGAGCGCCAGAAAGATACGGGAAGATTATTCATTATCACTCTCCCCTTTCTTTTTTTCTTCAATTCGGTGATTTGCGAGAAGAACAATCATAATAATTATCATTGACGGAAGAATGAAACTATCTTTACCGAATATGAGCAAACTTATCGTGCTTGCAACCACGCCTACAATTGCAGGAAAGCGATTTTTCTTCTGTAGCCATTGCTCAACGAAGATTACTATAAACAAAGCCGTCATTGCAAAATCAATGCCCGTTGAATCAAATGGAATGAGTGTGCCCGCTATACCGCCGATTATTGACCCTATTACCCAATAAGACTGGTCAAGAATTGCTATAGCAAATAAAAATTTGCCTTCATCAACATTTTCAGGTGTTTTAGTTAGAAAATACAAAGAATATGTTTCGTCTGTCAATGAAAATATCATATATGGCTTTTTCTTGCCTGACACCTTAAATTTTTCAAGTAATGAAAGTCCGTAAAAAATATGACGGACATTCACCATAAATGTTAAAAATATGACTTGTAACAGACTAACTGATGGGTCAAAGAAATTAACCGCAAGATACTGCCCTGAGCCCGCATAAACTAACAGACTCATAAGCCCCGCCCAGAGAAAATTGTACCCTTTATCAGCAAACATAACACCAAAGGCTATTCCTATAAAAAGATAGCCTGTGAGTACAGGTAAAGTATGTGGAAACGCCGCTTTAAACGCAGCTTTATAAGTATTCTGCTTTTCCAAGATAATCACCGTGAATGATTTTATCACATTAAAGCAATAAAGTCAATAATACTTTGCATTGATATTAGATTTATGTTATACTTTTTATGTAATAAACTTTTGGAGGTAATGATGAAGAAAAAGTTTGACTTTAAAAAGATAAAATATGCTGTTTTAGAAATTATAAAGAGTTTAAGACTTAAAAATATAATTATTTTGTTCTTTGCAGGTATTATCAACTCAATCGGCGTTACAATGTTTTTAGCTCCAGTTAACCTTTATGATAGTGGTATTTCTGGCACATCAATGCTTTTATGGCAGGTAACACCAGATTATCTTAATCTTTCTGTATTTCTTGTTGCTCTTAACATTCCACTTTTCTTATTTGGACTTAAAAAGCAAGGCATTCAATTCACAATTTATTCCGTCTGGGCAGTGCTTATATATTCGCTCTCATCTTTTGTAATTACTGATATATTGCCCGTTGATGTTTCAACATCATCACCATTTGCAGGTGAAGATTTAATCCTTTGTGCAGTATTTGGTGGTCTTATTTCAGGTGTGGGTAGTGGACTTACTATTCGTTATGGTGGGGCTATTGACGGAATTGAAGTTATGGCTGTTATTTTCTCAAAGAAGTTAAATATGACCGTCGGCACATTTGTAATGATTTACAATGTATTTTTATATATTATAATAGGTATAGTTTTTAGAAGTTGGGAGTTGCCACTTTATTCAATCATCACATACGCTGTTGGAATTAAATCCATTGACTTTATTGTTGAAGGTCTTGATAAAGCAAAATCAGTTATGATTATTACAGAAAAGGAAGAAGAAGTCTGTGACGCGCTTAGCAACTGTTTCGGGTACGGTGTTACACAAATTCACGCAACGGGATATTATTCACAAAAGCCCCGTTCAGTAATATATTTCGTTGTAAACCGTTTTCAGATTGCAAAGCTTAAAATGATTGTATCAGCCATCGACCCGTCAGCATTCATTACAATTTCAGAAACATCTGACGTGTTGGGAAGTAGTTTAAAAGGTAAAAATTAAATGTTATTATAAAGCAAAAAACGGAGTCAATTGACTCCGTTTTTTATTTTATAAACAATCATCTACTTTGCAGTTATTAATTACTTTAAAATTCTTAAATAATCGTTTAACATTAAACAACAATAATATTCCCACAAAGAATACATAAACCACAAAAAGAACAATAAGGTAATGGAAATTATTATTCACCATTAAATTACGCAACGCTATTGCAGCTGTAGAGCATAATGCTAATTGCACCACAAACCGCAACAAATACTTCATATCAAACATTTTAAAGATATTAGTTTTCAGTTCCTTTGCACTCAAAGAAAGAAGTATTATACCCTGACCTACTGTTACAATTAAGGTAGATAACGCTGGACCAACTTCTCTCATAGCAAAGAAAAGAAGAATATTTAACACCATATTAACAACAAATGTTCCAACAGATGCAATCATTATTGTTTTAGTTTTTCCTGCTGCACTTAATATGAGTGTAATGTTCAAAACACTCACAATATCAACAAATATGTATATTATGAAGACGATAATACCAAAACTTTGAGTAGTATATTTTTCTGTGTATAAAAACCTCATTAATTCAGGTGCAACACAGATTGCTCCCATTGCAAGAATAGTTGTTGATATATATGACAATTCTAAAAACGATTTGTACAATGTGTGACACTGTTCATATTTCTTATTAGAAATATATCTTGTAATAAACGGCATAAGAACTGTAACAAAAGATGCCATAATAATATCAAACGGAAGCAACTTAGATGCATTTGTGTAAACAGCCAAAGTCTCAGTATCTGTAAAATAAGAAATTACAAATTTATTAGCATCTCTGTTTAGAGATTTGATAACAACAAACATAGCCATTGGAATACAATAAGTTAATATTTCTCTTACCAATGTCTTATTAAACTTAAAAAGATTAATCTTACAATTATTTTTTTTCAAAACAATTATAAAATATGCAACTTGAAAGCTATCAGTTATCAACTGGCACAAAAAGACCACAACAATATTATTGAATACATAGCACGATAAGGTAACTGCTAATAATTTTAAGATAGATACAATAAAATTTCTTACTGCAATCTGTTTCGCCTTTCCTATTGCAATAAACATAACCTGTAACAGTTGGATAGTGTTCTGTATAACAGGCAATACCGCTGCGAATATAATCAACGGTTTAATGCTTTCATTACCAAAATATTTTGATATTGGTATCGTACACAAGAGCACCGTTGCAGATACAAATGCACCTACAATGTATTGTAATCCAAATATTGTTGAGACATAGGAGTCACGTCTTTCTTTTTCAACTTCCCTGCAAAAATAATAATTGATACCATCAATAAGACCAAACGTTATCATACTGCTGATGGTGGTAATCAACAACATAACCTGAGAGTATGTACCGTATTCCTGTAATGAGAAATGTCCTGACAATACTCGGGTAATCAAAATACCTAACATAAGAGTAATTACACGAACAAATATCAAAAAGAAGGAATCGCCTGTTGCTCCCTTAAAGATTGATTTCAAATCCGTCTTCCTCAATTTGTTTCACCACTTTCGCTGGATTTATCACAATAATTACTACTTTCCTGCACATCATTTACAATAATAAAACATATATATCTGTTTTTTCACTAAACAATACTAATCCATAGCTTGTTCTATGGCATTAATCTGCTTTATTTCACGTGTTAACAAAGAAATTGTTGCCAAATAGAACCACAAGTTATCATATGTGAGAATATTCACAGCCACCATTCGAACCATCAGTATGATTACTGGAATCCAAACACCCTGTTTAAGCTTAATTTTACCCATACCTATACGTAGAGTTAAAAGGAAAATAATTGCGCCAACAATTCCTAAACTGTATAGGAGTTCTATATATGTATTATGAGTAGCCATACCAATTGTTTCAGAAATAGTTTTCAACCCATTTCCGAAAAACAATATCTTAACATTGTTTAATATTTCTTCAATATAGCCAATCCATATCTCTGAGCGACCTGTTGTTATAGCATCTAGGGTTCCTGTGCGGTCCTGCGTAAGTCTATATATATATGCACTAATATAGTCATAAGCAAAATAGAATACAGTTGTCGCACCAGCTGCACAAACAACAAGAAGCTTAATTGTCTTACGTAAACCTTGTTTAATCGAAACAATTAACCAACAAAGCATTAACAACACTAACGCAACCAGGAAAGACTTACTTATGGACATCAATCCAAAAACAGCTAATATAACAAAGAAAAATGTGTGAGTTTTTGTATTTCTATTATTATATAGAAATACAACTATTGCAGACATTACAACAATTATATCCAGTGTATAATAGTTAGGATTACCATGTAATCCCGAAAATCTTGACGCATACTCTGTATCCTGTATAGAATCAGTAACAAACAAATCTACCACGGGTAGCATTTCCCTAAATAGTGCCAGAATTGAAGAAAGAACAATACCAACAGAATATACGATAACAGTCATATTGATGTCCACATTAACTTTTTCACTTCTTAAATAATAAAGCAACAATATTCCTGATGCCATCGTTATGATTGTTGTAATTTCGCTTAACTCTGACAACGCTAAACTATAAAAAGATAATATAGCTAAGGATACAAACAACCTGACACCTATCTTATGTATTTTGACAGTCAGTTTTAATATTACAAGAAAAAACAGGACTGTAAAGAAACTCATTCCATTAACATCTAATTTCAATATTGGTGCAAAAGGCAACAAAAAGAATAAAAACGAAATACAATGTCCTAAATTACTGATAATAAACAATACTGAACTTACACCTGCAAAGGCATAAAAGAAGAAATCACCAATGCCACGTGCAAATATCAGCCCAAAAAGCAATGCACAAACACATAATACATATATGTAATTATACTTATGCTTAGTGAGGCTATCTTGTTCAATTGTATTTGTAACAGTTGGTCTCATTTAAATTTCTCCTTATATTAGTAGTTCATTTTTAACAAATCTTATCTAATTATTATATTTCTGTAAAAGTTTTTTTGATGTGCATATAATCACCCAACAATAAATTTCTCAAATATTATTTGGATTTTCTCTGCAGCAACTTCTGGAGAATATACAAGAGCGCGTTGCTTTGAAAGCTCGGAATATTTTTTTATTAATTCTTCATCTTTAGCTAAACGCACTATTGCATCAGCAAGTGAAGATATAGCATTTTTATTATCTGTTTCAGTAATTCTTGGAGTTATTATTCCATAATCACACTCTACAAAATTATCGGTCACCGCTTCGTAGTTACAATCGTCGCGTAGTATTTCAGCGGGGCCAGAATAACAGTTCGTGGCAATTACAGGCAAGCCCAAACTCATTGCTTCAGCAAGAACGTTTGGAAAGCCTTCACTTAATGAAGACAGAACAAAAATATCACTTTTTGCCATATATTTATATGGATTATTTTGAAATCCTGTTAAATACACCCTATCTTCAATACACAATTCTTTAATAATGCTCAAGTACTTTTCCTTGTAATTACCATCGCCTATCATTACAAGTCCCATATCAGTATTTTTTGCAGCTTTTGCAAAGGCTTCAAGCAAATATTCAAAGCCTTTTTCCTTACAAAAACGACCTACAACAGAAATTGTCTTACCATGGCTTTCAATAAAATTATTATATTCATTTTCTGTCTGTTCGGCAGTCAGGTTGGAAATTTCGTTACCATCAATCACATTATAAACCGTAAACACCTTATCCTTGTGTGCAGGATATTTTGAAATGTAATAATCTTTAATATATTCAGAGTTACAAATCATTGCGTCAGCTTTTGAAAGTGCTTTATGAAATTTCTCAGTATAATTCTGCATTTTTTCAAAATCTCTAGCTGAAATTATTCTTTTAGTATTCTTATACGAAACAAAGCTCAGCATATTTTTTATATTGATAAACTCATACAGAATATCTATTTTTTCTCGTTTAATAGCCTTTTTAACTCTTGAATATCTAATAAAAGAATTAACAAATTTTCCGATTAAAGAATTTTTTGGTGGTGCACCTATATCTAACAAACTACCACCATAAGAATACTTGACATCAGAGCCATTAAAAAGTATAAAATACAAATCATATTCCTTTTCTAAAAGCCTTGATGTATTAGCAGCACTCCGTTCTGTTCCGCCAAGACATAAACTCTCTTTTAAGATTCCGACAATAGTTTTTTGGGGAGGTCTTTCGTTATTCATTACCGTGGTTCAGTCCTTATTATATACAAATAAAATTTCTTGTTTATATTTCATTATAGGTTTCCAACAACGCGTTTTTCATAATATTCCAATTATATTTTTCATCATAAAGCTTGCGCGCTCTTAAGCCCATTTGTCTGCGCAATTCATCGTCTGAACTGAGTTTGCGAAGTGCATCATAGAACTGATTGGCATCATAATCGATTACACAACCAATGTTATTCTCTTCCACTATCTTATCAATTCCAGTACCCTTACAAACTATGAGAGGTTTACCAAGAGCTAAAGCTTCATAAAACTTATTTGGCGCGCACAATCTATGATTTCGTATATTAGGCTTATAAATAGCTGAAAGCACTCGCGCATGTGCTGCCAACGAAAGTACACGTGAATAAGGAAGTGAACCCATAAATGAAATATTTTCATATTTTTTTGACAAATTCATAGCAGAATCTGAACATGAACCATGTCCGGCGAAAACCAAATTCAAATCGGTATTGTTCTCATATTCTTCAAGTATTTCAGGAACAAGACGTCTGTCTGACATTACTCCACAATAAAAATAATCCATTGTTTCTTCTTTAACAGGCATAACACTTAATTCTGGAGAATTGTGTATTATTATGAGCTTTTTAGGATTAGCTTTCACTATTTGCTCTTTTCTTTCTTCGGTACAAATAATGGTCACATCAGCAAAATCAATTGTTTTAATCTCCATTCGCTCAACTAAAGAGCACAAAAAAGATGGAACAAAGTGAGAATCTATGTAATAGTCAAAAATATCATAAACTAATTTAACATTATTTTTTTTGCAGAATAATCGTGCTGGGATACCAGTATCGAGGTCACAGGCATGAACTGCAAAAAGATTACCGACTTTATTAAGTGATTTTAATATCCATCTAAACCAACCGAATAGTTTGTCGATATTTTTCATTCCTATACCATTTTCGAGATGTGCATCAAAGAAAGAAAAGTTGACTGCATCGTTAACAGAGGCAAAGGCTTTCTTACATTGCTCAACAGCTGTACCATCACGGTCCCACCCTAAAACCTCAACTTGATATCCAGCTTCCACCAAAGCCATTATTTCCTTTGTTGAACGGGAATCATTGAAAATACTGGTTCCTCTAACAAATGCAATTTTTTTCATTCAACTTATTCCTTCCTTTAAAATTACATTTAAACGAACACGCTACTTTTCTAAAATATCTGCAATACGCTTACAAGCAAACCCATCACCGTAAGGATTACTTGCTTTTGCCATAGAATTATATGTGTCAGCATCATCAAGCAACAGTTTAAAATTATCGTAAATAACTTGCTCGTCCGTTCCAACAAGTTTAAGTGTTCCTGCTTTAATACCTTCTGGGCGTTCTGTTGTATCACGCATAACAAGAACAGGTTTGCCCAGTGATGGTGCCTCTTCCTGAATCCCACCACTATCAGTCAATATCATAAAACTACGCGCAAGAAAATTATGAAAATCAATCACCTCAAGGGGTTCAATGATATGAACTCTATCACAACCACTTAACTCCTCGTCTGCAGCCTTTCTGACAACTGGATTCATATGAATAGGATATATTGCCTTTACGTCTGGATATTCGTCCATTACATGGCGTATTGCGCGGAACATATTGTGCATTGGTTCACCCAAATTTTCACGACGGTGCGCTGTAATCATAATCAAACGACTATCCTTTGCCCATTCTAATTCAGGATGTGTATAGTCATCACGCACAGTAGTTTTCAATGCATCAATAGCTGTATTTCCTGTTATATAAATTGTATTTTCTTCCTTACCTTCTTTTACAAGATTGGCTTTAGAAAGTTCTGTAGGCGCAAAATTGTATTTAGAAATAATTGATACAGCTTGACGATTAAACTCTTCTGGATAAGGGCTAAAAATATTATATGTACGAAGCCCAGCTTCTACATGGCCAACTGCAATCTGCTTATAGAAACAAGCAAGAGCCGTTACAAAAGTAGTGGTTGTATCACCATGAACAAGTACAACATCAGGATTTACTTCATCAAGAACTTCGCCGATTCTATTCAAAATATTTGTTGTAATATCAAATAGGGTTTGCCCTTCTTTCATAATTGAAAGGTCATAGTCAGGCTCCACTTTAAAAGTATCAAGAACCATATCAAGCATCTGACGATGTTGACCTGTAACACAAACTACTGTTTTGATGTTCTCTCTTGATTTAAGTTCATTTATAAGTGGACACATTTTTATCGCTTCAGGGCGCGTACCGAAAACGAGCATAATTGTTTTCATTATCAATTTATCCTTTCGAAATTACAATCTCAAAAACATTCTGTTATTCTTTCATGCGTATTGTTATATTTTTTTATTTATATAATTACCATTTTTGAATTCTTTGGAAAAAAGTTTTATAATTCCTATCACAGAACCGACACCATATGCAATATGGAATATTGGAAACAGTATAAGCAAAATAAAAAATTCTTTTATACTTGATGTTTGTCTTGCTGAAAAGAAAATGTCAAGCGAAAAGTATAACAATAATTCAGCAACCAACAACATCCAAAAGATTGAATGGAGTAAACCCCATATACTTAAAAACAAAACAGAACACACAAATAAAAATGGAATAAAATGACGCAACCCCATTGCTCCAGGACAAAGTTTCATTGTAATAATATTCCACATGCCATTTTTCATTGCCATTTTTGATATTCCGCTGATTGAGTCCCTACAATAGTACGAAAGATGAATATCATTTGATAAATATATCTTACCACCGTTTTTTCTGATACGGAAGTTCATTTCATTGTCCTGATTGCGAACTAAACGTTCATCATAGCCACCGTATTTTGAGAAAACTTCTCGTTTGAAAGCACCAAATGGGACAGTATCAACATATCCACTCTCACCATTTATTCTAAATTGCGAATTCCCAACACCAAACTTTGACGAAAGCATTTTTGCAATAGCATTTCCAATAACACCTTTTGACTTGGTTTCAGCAACACCGCCAACATTTTCGGCATCTGTGTTTTCTAGATAATAAACACATTTTGAAATATAATTTGTCGCATAATCTGAGTGTGCATCAAGACGAACAATATATTTACCACAAGAATCAGCTATACCAATATTCATAGCATGAGGCACAAATTTATTTGGATTATTAAGAATCTTAATGAGTTTAGGATGCACACTTTGATACTTTTTTAATAGTTCTACCGTTCTGTCCTCAGAGCAACCATCGACAAATATCCATTCCATATTTTCCTTTGGATAATCTTGTAGTAATAAGGAATCAATACACTTTTCTATGTATTTTTCTTCGTTATACACCGGCATAACTACGGATACGATTATATCACCCGTCATACTCTTTTTTCCTCACTTGTTTGTTGTTGAATATTTTCAAAAACTCATATAAAGTTATGAAAATAAGTATAATTTTCACAAATACTATTTTACTTAATCATTTTATACATATATGAACTAACATTCGTCTTCATATAACAATTAAATCCCATTTTTTTATAAAAATTAATACCTCTTGCATTTTCATTCATTACAGACAAAACACAAACTTCTCTGTTGTTCTTTTGAAGCACAGAAACAAATTCACGAACCAAGTCTGTCGCTACATTTGAACCTCTACATTCAGCCTTAACGCATATGGATAAAAGGTCACCTTTTTGAACATCTCCATACTCTTTTATTTTCTCATCAAGGATAACACGAGTATTTGTTTTACCCTTACCAAACAATTTGTTCCATGCGACTTTATTTCCACTTAACAACAAATACGCCATACGAAAACATATTCCAAAAAAATTATGTTTAAGGTATATCTTAAGGTTATTGTTTTCATCACAGTAATAACCCATACAAAGTCCATTTATTTCTTTATTTTCGTTTTCTGATACAAGAAAAAGTTCTGGAGCTTTTAACAAATATTCATAATAATATTTTTCAAGTAAACGTCCTTTTTGTCCCTTTCCAAGCACGGTTGAAAAACTATCAGGAAAACATTCAAAATGCAAATGTGCTATCTTTGGCAAATCTTCTTTTCTTGCACATCTTATCATAACTCTAACCTCTCTCAATCAATATCAGCAGTTTACCTGTTAATGTATTGGTTATCATCTCTATATTTCTTACCAAGCACAGCAAATACTGTCATAAACATAACTTTTATATCTCCAAAGAAACTAAACTCTTCAATTCCTTTAAGATTATAATACATCTTCTGAGGTAATATTTCTTCAATATAAATCTTATCTGCATCATCCACACCATCAAGCATTTTTGCTTCGTCTTTATAGTAAATACTTGCAAGACTTGTAACGCCAGCTGGAAGCAACAATGTTGCCATCATTTCACTGGAATATTCTTCAACATATTTAGGAATTTCAGGACGCACACCAACAAGTGTTAAATTTCCTTGTAGCACATCAATCAACTGTGCAATTTCATCTAATCGACAATCACGAATTATTTTTCCTACTCTAGTGATACGATTGTCATTATTAACTGTAACCTGTAACCCTTTATCAGCATTTTGCACCATTGTGCGGAATTTGTGAATACGAAAACTTTTTCCATACTGCGTAATGCGTTCCTGTCGATAAAATACAGGCCCTGGAGAATCAATTTTAATTGCAACAGCCAAAATCAAATAAACTGGTGAAAGACAAACAAGAGCAAATAATGACACTATAATGTCGAATAATCTTTTTGTCAATAAACTGAATCTTCGTTTTTTGAGAATATCATAATATCTTCTTACTTCATTTGTTTTCATTTCTAATGGAAGTTGTTCCCATTCAATGATTTTCACTTATATGTACTCCTTCACTATGTCTAAATACTGTTCAATAATATACTTCACATCATCATCTGTTAAACAAGTGTGCAAAGGCAATGTAATTTCGTTCACAAAGTGAGCATATGCATTAGGATAATCTTTAATATCAAATCCTAAGTTTTTATATGCAGTAAGTATCGGAAGTGGTTTATAGTGCACATTACAAGCAACACCACACTCTGCCATCTTAACAATAATTTCGTTCCGTTGTTCTAATGTAATTCCAGGAACCCAAGTGAGATACAAGTGTCCAGAAGATTCTCTCTCATCTGTATAGTGCTCCAAAGTCTTGATGCCAAGTGGTTTAAATGCAGAATCATATCTATTAATAATTTCTTTTCTGCGTTTTAACATATCGGGATATCTCTCAAATTGTTTTAACCCAATAGCCGCCACAACATCAGTCATATTACACTTATAATATGTACCTAAAATATCATATTCCCACGTACCCAACTTAGACTTTGCAAGGGCATCTTTTGATTGTCCGTGCAAGCTGAGCAACTGAAACTTTTTATAAACATCTTCGTCGTTGATTCCTGGAATAGTCTTCCAAGTAACGGCGCCGCCTTCTGCAGTTGTAAGATTTTTAACTGCATGGAAACTAAAGTTAGAAAAATCTGCAATCGAGCCTACATTCTTATCCTTACGTTTTGCACCAAAAGCATGAGCTGTATCAGCCATAACTATTATTCTGCCAAAAACAGATTGGATATCATTATTAGGTTTGAACAAATGCTTTTTACGTTCAACTATATCAAAAATTCTATCATAATCACAAGGAACACCTGCAATATCGACGGGAATAATTACTTTAGTTTTTTCTGTAATTGCCGCTTCAAGAGCATCATAATCCATTTCAAGACTATCTTTTTGAGTATCAATAAGTATAATACTAGCGCCAACATGTGCAATAACAGATGCAGATGCAGTATAGGTGTATGCACAAGTTATTACTTCATCGCCTACTCCTACCCCCATAACGCGAAGTGCCATCTCTGCACACGCTGTTTGAGAACTGAGACAAACGCACTTTTCTGTGCCAATCCATTCTGCAATGTTTTTTTCAAGTTGTTTCGTCTTTGGTCCAGTTGAAATCCATCCAGATTTAAGAGTTTTTATTACCTCTTCTATCTCAAGATTACTGATATCTGGAGGACTAAACGAAATCATTCTTTTTTTCTCAGTCATAATAATATTCACCTTCTGTGACTTTCGCTTAAAATGTATTAAGGTCAATATGGTTTAATGCTTTTTGCTTTATCTTTTCTATATGTTTTAGCAAAGAAAAAACAAAAAAAGTGCAAAATTCCACATATACATATACATTGTATAGTGTAACACAAAACATCTTTTTTTTCAACAATTATTTGCGTTTAAGTTGATTAAAATATAGACAAAAATATGCACCAAAAATTAGTGAGCATTGATAATTGATAAATAACTTTTATCTCTTTGATAACTGTCTGAGCGTTAAAAAAACAGTCCAGTGGACTGTTTTTAGTGAAGAGCACAATGCGAATCCCCCATTCGCATTGTGAATCTATAATCTGAGCGTTAAGAAAATAGTCCTGTGGACTGTTTTTAGCGAAGAGCACCGAGTGTTTTACCGAGGTGCCCGAAGGCCGAAAAGGGATGAAAGGCAACTCAAAATAAATAAGATAAACTGAATAAAAAAACAACACCCATCGTAACGATGAGTGTTGAAAAATACAAATATTGTCTTTTATCTCTTTGAGAACTGAGGTGCACGACGAGCGCCTTTAAGACCGTATTTCTTTCTTTCCTTCATTCTTGGGTCTCTTGTTAAGAAACCTGCCTTTTTGAGTTCAGGACGAAGATTTTCGTCATACTGAAGAAGGGCACGTGAAAGACCGTGACGGATAGCACCAGCCTGGCCTGTAACACCGCCGCCACCTACACGGCAAACGATATCGAATTTATCAGCTGTTCCTGTAAGAGCAAGAGGCTGACGAACGATGAGTTTAAGTGTTTCAAGACCGAAATAATCGTCGATATCTCTGTCGTTGATTGTGATTTTACCTGTACCTGCATATACACGAACACGAGCTACAGATTTCTTTCTTCTACCAGTACCGTAGAAATATGGATTTGTTTCGTACATAATTTATAGCCTCCCTTTCTTAGAATTCTCTTGTTTCTGGCTTCTGAGCAGCGTGTTTGTGCTCTGAACCACGGTATACACGAAGACGAGTGAGAGCTTCACGGCCGATTACTGTATCAGGAATCATACCCTTAACAGCTTTTGTAACTGCGAACTCTGGCTTTGTTTGCATAAGAGTCTTATACTTAACTTCTTTCATGTTACCAACATAACCTGTGTGATGATAGTACATTTTCTGTTCAAGCTTGTTACCTGTAAGAACAACTTTCTCAGCATTGATGATGATTACATGGTCACCACAGTCAGCGTGAGGAGTGAATGTTGGCTTGTGCTTACCTCTAAGAAGAACAGCAGCTTCAGCAGCTACGCTACCGAGAGTTTTGCCTGCTGCGTCAAGCACATACCAGTTACGGGTAATATCGCCCTTTTTTGGCATATAAGTTGACATAGAACTTTACCTCCGAATAATATTTTTTCATTGCTCGAAGATTATAGCAAAGGTGTTTCTAAAAGTCAACACATTTTTTATAAAATTTAATGAGACAAATATAAATCTTTATTTTTCTTCGTTTTTCTTTGTTTTTTATATATTTTTCTTTTTTATTATTTTTGAAAATATTTGTTTACTTTTACATATATTTAAGATAAAATATTGTAAGAAACGACTACGGGTCGTCGAGAACGCCGACCCCTACGCAAAGGTTGGTGTAAAAATGCAAAAGTTATTAAGTTTAGTCCGTGCAGCTGTTGATAAATATAATATGATTGAAGATGGCGACAAAATCGGCGTTTGCGTTTCCGGTGGTAAAGACAGCATTATTATGCTTTTGTGTCTTATCAATTTAAAGATATTTTATCCTAAAAAATTTGACCTTTGTGCTATTACACTTGACCCTGTGTTTCACGGCAAAAATGCAGACTATTCTGAAATTGAAAAAATCTGTAAAGATAATAATATCGAGTATTGCATAAAGAGAACTGAGCTTTATCACATAATCTTTGAAGAGAGAAAAGAGAGTAATCCTTGCAGTTTGTGTGCGAGAATGCGTCGCGGACTTTTACACGACACCGCAAAGGAATTAGGTTGCAATAAGATAGCACTTGGTCATCATCTTGACGATGCCGCTGAAACATTTATTATGAATCTTTTCGGTAACGGCAGAGCCGAATGTTTCTCACCTGTTTCTTATCTTTCAAGAAAAGATTTATATATGATTAGACCAATGGTATTTGCATATGAAAGTGATATCACAAGAGTTGCAAACAAAGAAAATGTACCAATTGTTGAAAGTGAGTGTCCCGCTGACGAGAAGACCAACAGAGAAGACACAAAAAATCTCATTGCAGATTTAGAAAAGCGTTACCCTGCTCTACGACAAAAAATTATCGGTGGAATGCAAAGGGGTAACATAAGTAATTGGGGTATTGATGAGTGATATCTATTTTATATATAAAATTATTGAAATTGATATGACATTGTGATAAAATGATATCTATATGAAAGAGAGGTATTATTATGGATATTCTCAACAGAAAACTTATTAAAGCAGAAGCAAAAGCATTTATCAGTCAAGACAGAAAGTGGCTTACAATGGCACTTGCTTGTCTTCCATTAGTATTAATTAATGGCGCTGTTTCAGGCGGGTTTAATTTTGCTGTTAATTTCAGTGAAAATGGTGACGTTTCATCATCAAGTTTTTCAAGCGGTTCAAGCTTTGTAGCTTGGTTGCTTATTCCATTTATGATTGGTGCAACAGGTTATTTTCTTAATCACCTTCGTGGGCTTAATCCAGATTGGAAAAGCCTTTACCGTGAAGGTCTTGACAACTATGGCACATATTTTAAAGTTGGCGTAGTTACTGAAATTTTTATAGTTCTTTGGACATTCGTATTTATTATTCCTGGCATAATAAAAACTTATAAATGGTACTTTGTCAATCAGATTATTCACGATAATCCAAATCTTGACGGAAAACAAGCAAGAGATTTAAGTGACAGAATGACGGACGGTTTTAAAACAGACATCTTTATTATGAATCTTTCATTCTTCTTCTGGCTTATACTTTCTGGATTGACACTTGGTATTGCATATCTCTATGTTGGACCATATATGGCTTGTACAAGTGCTATGTATTATGAAAACTTGAAGCATCACGCAATCACAACTGGTGTTGCAACTCCTGAAGAATTCGGTATTCTTCCAGTTCAAGAGGAAACAGCAGAAAACGAATATGAGATTCCTGTTGTTCCATCATACATAGAAGAAGCAGTTACTGAAATCTCAAATGAAGAAATTGAAGAAATCGGTTCTGCAGTAGAAGAAGCACTTGAAGAGCAGATTGATGTTCCAGTTGTTGAAGAAATCGTCGAAGAAGACGAAACAAATATAGAAGAATAATATTCGGAATCGGGCATTCTTCAAAGTGTCCGATTCTATTATCATATTTCGGAGGCGTTATATATGAAATATGTTGTAGTTTTATACGACGGAATGGCTGATTATCCCGTTCCACAATTTGATGGCAAGACACCTATGATGTTAGCAAATAAGCCTAATTTTGACGGTCTTGCTAAAAAAGGTACAGTTGGTCTTGTTAAGACTGTTCCTGACGGAATGAAACCTGGTAGTGACGTTGCTAATATGAGCGTTATGGGCTTTGACCCATCAATCTACTATACAGGCAGAAGTCCGCTTGAGGCAGCAAGCATTGGTGTTGACCTTAAAGATACAGATGTTACTCTTCGTTGCAATGTGGTCACTCTTTCAGACGAAGAAAACTATGAAGATAAGACAATGGTTGACTATTGTGCAGACGACATTTCAACTGAAGAAGCAGAAAAGATTATTGCTACTGTGCAAGAACATTTCGGCAATGATATTTATAAATTCTATAGTGGTGTTAGTTACCGTCATTGTCTTGTTTGGGATAACGGTACAACTGACCTAGGCAATATGACTCCCCCACACGATATTTCAGGCAGAGTTGTTGGTGAATATCTTTCAACTAGCGAAAATGCAACTGATTTAATCAGAATGATGAAAGAAAGCTATGATTTACTTAAAGACCACCCTGTTAATATTGAGAGAATCAAAAATGGCAAACGTCCTGCTAACTCAATATGGCTTTGGGGCGAAGGCAAAAAGCCTGCACTCTCACCTTTTGAAGAGTTATATGGTATTAAAGGTGCTGTAATTTCAGCGGTTGACCTTCTTAAAGGTATCGGCAAATGCGCAAAGATGGCAACACCTGATGTAGAAGGTGCAACAGGTTACATAGATACTAACTTTGTGGGCAAGGCAGAAGCTGCAGTTGAGGCTCTCAAGAATGGTTGTGACTATGCATATATTCACATTGAAGCTCCTGACGAATGCGGTCACAGACGTGAGGCAGAAAACAAGGTTCGTGCTATTGAAATTATTGACGAGCAAGTGTTACCAATAATCTTTGATGGTCTTAAAGATTACGATGACTATAAAATTATGATTCTTCCTGACCACCCAACACCTATTGTCACTGCAACTCACGCATCTGACCCTGTTCCATTTATGATTTATCATAAGAATAATGAAGTAGATGGTGTTGATACAATCAATGAAGAAACAGCAAAAGCAACAGGACTTTTCGTTGAGAGTGGCGTCCAGCTTATGAAGAAATTTTTGGAGGACTAATAAAAATGAGTTATAAAATAGAAACTAATTGCGTTCAAGGTGCATACAGACCAAAGAACGGCGAACCAAGAGTACTCCCAATCAATCAGAGTACAACATTTAAATATGACACAAGTGAAGCGATGGCAAAGCTTTTTGACCTTGAGCCTGGCTATATGTACACTCGTCTTGCTAACCCAACAAGTGATGCAGTTGCACAGAAAATTACAATGCTTGAAGGTGGCGTTGCAGGTGTGCTTACATCTTCAGGTCAGGCTGCAAACTTCTTCTCACTTATTAACATTATGAGTGCTGGCGACCACTTTGTTAGTGCAGCTACAATTTACGGTGGTACATTCAACCTTTTCAATGTTACAATGAGAAAGTTAGGCATTGAAGTTACATTCGTTGACCCAAATGCAAGTGAAGAAGAAATTCAGGCTTGTTTCAAGCCTAACACAAAAGCACTTTTCGGTGAAACTATTGCAAACCCATCACTTGATATTCTCGACATTGAGAAATTTGCAAAAGTTGCACACGCTAATGGTGTTCCACTCATTATTGACAACACATTCCCAACACCTATTAACTGCCGTCCGTTTGAATTTGGTGCTGATATTGTTACACACTCCACAACAAAGTATATGGAAGGTCATGCAAACATTATCGGTGGTGCAGTTATTGACAGCGGTAACTTTGACTGGGAACAGAATGATAAATTCCCAGGTCTTACACAGCCTGACGAAAGCTATCACGGTGCAGTTTATACAAAGGATTTCGGCAAAGCAGGTTATATTACAAAAATCGTTGCACAGCTTCTTCGTGACTACGGCTCAACACCTGCTCCACAGAATTCATATTATCTTAACTTAGGTCTTGAAACACTCCATCTTCGTATGGAAAGACATTGTTCTAATGCTCTTGCAGTTGCAAAATATCTCCAGAACAATGACAAGATTTCTTGGGTTAACTACCCTGCTCTCCCCGGCAACAAGTATTATGACCTTGTTCAGAAATATATGCCAAAAGGCACTTGCGGTGTTGTTTCATTCGGTGTTAAGGGTGGCAGAGATGCAGCAGAGAAGTTTATGAACTCACTTAAACTTGCAGCAGTTGTTACTCACGTTGCAGATGCAAGAACTTGTGTGCTTCACCCTGCTTCATCAACTCACAGACAGTTGAGCGACCAAGAACTTGTTGAATGTGGTGTTTCACCTGACCTTATCAGATTCTCAGTTGGTATTGAGAATGTCGATGATATTATCGCAGATATTGAACAGGCTCTTGCACAAATATAAAAATTAAAGGGACGATTTATCGTCCCTTTTCTTATTGTTCAACAAACTCAAAGTCAGTTGCGTGATAATATATATTAGATTTTTCTACAAAAATGTTAACGAAATCTTCATCATATATTGGTACTGAATAACCAACATCTTTGATAGAAAACTTATATCCTTTTGCGTCAGTTTCAGCGGCGAAAAATATGTTTATAGTCTCTCCATACCAACTCATTGAATATAAACCTAATTCAGAAATGTCGGCACTTGTCCCACCCACGAAATCCATTCTGGATTCGAACAAATCATTTTGTTTAAAAAATGCCATATATGCTTTTTGGTCATCGTGATAAAGATATGCAGTATACTCACCTTGCACCTCATATTTACTGCAAGCATACTGAAAAATATTTTCAACATCTAACACATCACGGAATACAACCTTAATAGCAAAATCATCATTTACCGCTATAGAATTTGTGTATTCATAAACAGGATAACTCACTAAAATGCCTATCATTAAAATCAATGCAAGAATCAATGCCAAGATTTTTTTTGATTTAGACTTTTTAAGTGATTTAACAATAATCTCATTTGACATTGCAGGCATTTTATCTTCGCTTATTTTTTCGCCGTTAAGAATTTCTGTTACTGAAACTTCTAATTCTTCGGCAAGTGGAATCAACATTGAAACGTCAGGTGAACTTCTACCGGTTTCCCACTTTGAAACAGCTTTATCGGTAATATTAAGTTTTTCAGCTAAATCTTTTTGGCTATAACCTAATTCTTTTCTGCGCTCTGCTATGAATCTGCCAGTTTTATTGTTATCCATAATATCTACCTCCTGACTTTAAAATAACATAAATCAGTTAAAAAGTCACCCTACCATCAGTAGAATTTGTAAAAAAATAGCGAGAGACAAAGCTCTCGCTAAAAGTTTTCTTTTATATTTTATGGTTTTGCTGGTCTTGCTGGTTTGTAACTACAAGTACCACAGATACGGTCACCTGCGTCACCTGCTGCTGTTACGATATAGCCATCTTTATTAAGCCCTGTTGGAATATACTGTGCAGCATAGATTTTAACATCAGGGTGCTTTTCATAGAGAAGTTTAACGCCTACATCAGATGCGAAAATACACATAACCTTAATATTTGTGCAGCCCTCTTTTTTAAGGTAATCAATAGATGCATCAACACTGCCACCAGTTGCAAGAGCAGGGTCAACAATTATTACAGGACCCTTTGTAATGTCAACAGGCATTTTGTAATAATAAGTTACAGGCAATAATGTTTTTTCGTCTCTGTAAAGACCGATATGACCCACCTTTGCAGTTGGTGACAAGCGACGAAGACCTTCAACCATACCAAGTCCTGCACGAAGAATTGGAACAATTGTGAAATCTTCTGCAAGCACGGGAGAGTCAAAATCTGCAAGTGGTGCCTGAATTGGAACTAATTTTGTTTTAAGGTCTTTAAGTGCTTCATAACCCATAAGCATTGTAAGCTCATCAACAATTTCACAGAATTCCTTTGAACCTGTGTTAATATCGCAAAGATGTGTTACCTTATGTGCCACAAGTGGATGGTCATTAAAACTTGTTAAATTCTTTGTAAAATCTGACATAATAACGCCTCATTTCAAAATACTTTATCCTATTTATAATAGCATACTTATATATTTTTGGCAAGAGACTTACAAATTGACACTAAAATTTACGTATGATATAATTATTTTGTAAAAACCTTATTAAAGGAGCAAATATTATGGCTAAAATTATTGTAAGCGGTTGTCTTTTCGGTTGTGATTGTCGCTATAAAGGTGACAACTGCAAGTGCGAAGAGTTATTAGCGTTAGCAGACGAGCACATTCTTATTCCTGTTTGCCCTGAACAGATGGGTGGACTTTCCACACCCCGTGACCCTGCTGAAATTGTCGGTGACAAAGTTATAAGCAATCATGGCAAAGATGTAACTTATGAATATACAAAAGGTGCTGAAACTGCTTTATATATTGCAAAAATCAATAACGCTGATGCAGTGGTTTTAAAGGCTAATAGTCCATCTTGCGGTAAAGGAATTATCTATGATGGGAATTTTACAGGTAACAAAATTGAGGGTAACGGAATTGCTGCAAAAATGTTCTTAGATGCAGGATTTTCTGTGTTTACTGAAAACGAAATCCCAGAACTAAAAAACTTTTTATCAACATAAATTGAGTTTTTATCAAAATTATTGACAAAAAAACACAATATGTGGTATACTACACAAGATGACTTGACAATATTAAATATTGCAAAAAATATCGGCAAGATAAGTGTGTAGCATATTACATAAGCTTTCTGTTGCATATGAACCTTGTCTGTATTGACAAGGTTTTTATTTTTGTTGTCGGGCACAAAATTTTAAGAGGAGTTGTTCTTATGAAACTCATTTATGATGTAAACGACCGCCCAGGTTTAAGCAAAACTCTGCTCTTCGCTTTCCAGCAGATGATTGCAATTATGGCGGCAACATTGCTTGTTCCAATGCTTATGTCAGGTTTTGCTATGAGCAATGGCAACACACTTTCTTTTGACCCTGCTGCAGCGCTTTTTGGTGCAGGTATCGGTACACTTTTCTACACATTTGCTACTAAGCGCAAGAGCCCTGTTTTCCTTGGTTCTTCATTCACATTCCTTGGCGCTTATGCAGCAATCATCGGTATGAACTATGGCTATTGGGGTGTTATTATTGGTATCACTCTTGCAGGTCTTGTTTATGTTGTTCTTGCAGCTATCATTAAACTTGTTGGTTCAGATTGGGTTAACAAGCTTATGCCTGCTGTAATTGCTGGTCCTATTGTTACTATTATCGGTCTTTCACTTTCAAGCACAGCTACTGGTTGGATGTCAACTAACGGTGGCACTGATTACAGCCTTGTAACAATTCTCGTTGGTGCGATTACATTCTTTGCAATCGTTATTGTATCTGTTAAGGGTTCAAAAAATCTTCGCCTTATTCCTTTCATTATCGGTGTTGGCGCAGGTTACATTGTTGCTCTTATTCTTACTCTTATCGGCAACGCTGCTGATATTGCTGCTCTTCAGATTTTAAGCTTCGACTCATTCAAAGCAGCTTTTGACCCATTCACAATTCAGTCAATTGTTGATTATCCTAAGTTTACATTCCTTCAGGCTATGACAGATAAGGTTGATGGTATTCTTCCTATTGACGGTGCAGCTGTTGGTAACATTGCTATCACATTCGTTCCAATCGCTATTGTTGAACTTGCACAGCACATTGCTGACCACAAAAACCTTGGTAACCTTATCGGTAAAGACCTTATTAAAGACCCTGGTCTTGACAGAACACTTGTTGGTGACGGTGTAGGTTCAATTATCGGTGGTTTCTTCGGTGGTGCTGCTAACACAACATACGGCGAATCAATCGGTTGTGTTGCTATCACAAAGAATGCTTCTGTTACTTCAATCATTGCAGCAGGAATTGGTTGTATGATTCTTTCATTCTTCACACCATTCGTTGCTCTTATTAACTCAATTCCTAAATGCGTAATGGGTGGCGCTTGTGTTGCTCTTTATGGTCTTATCGCAGTTTCCGGTCTTTCAATGCTTAAAGATGTTGACCTTGGAAAGAGCAAGAATCTCTATATTGTAAGTGCAATTCTTGTTATCGGTATCGGTGGTCTTTCACTTAACTTCGGTTTCAACCCAGTTACAAACGGACCACTTGTTCAAGTTACAGCTCTTGCAACAGCTCTTATCTTCGGTATTATCACTAACTTAATTGTTAGCACAGGTAAGGACAAAAGCGAAGAAGACGACGCTGAATAATCAATAATTAAACAAATATTCCCCGTAGTTTATTGCTACGGGGATTTTTATTGGTCTAATTGACATAAGGTTCATTTTTTATTATAATATAATTTAGATTTTAAGAAAGGAATATGCACTATGAACTTAAGTCTCGAGAACAGAGTTTTGCTGTCACTCATCGCCAAGACATCTTTTGGCAAAGATATAGATTTCTTGGAAAATGGCGAAAAACTTGAAGACATTAATTGGGATATTGTTTATTCTGAAAGTATTCATCAAGCTATAGTTTTATTTGCATCAAATGCTATTTCTCCTTATACTCACCTTATATCAAAAGAACTTCTCGGCAAATGGCTCGCTTTAAGTAGTAAAACATACACAAAAAACTCTATTGTATTAAATGGACAACAAAAAGTTGTGAATTTTCTTAACAATAATAATTACAAGTATTTAATCTTAAAAGGACCAGTTTCTGCATCATATTATGAAAACCCTGATATGAGAATGTTGGGTGATATAGATATCTTAATTGAAAAAGACAAGACTGGTGAAATTGTAGAAAAACTTCAAAATGAATTTAGTCTTGTGAAACATACTGACATTGAGCATTACTGTCATGTTTCAATGCATAATAAGAATATGTTTGTAGAAGCGCATTTCGAAATACCAGGAATTCCAGATGGAAATAAAGGTGAATATACAAAAGACTTTATTAAAAACATTCTACTCGACACCAAAGAAATAGAATTAGAGTCGTTTAAATTTATTGTACCTAATGATATTCATCATGGAATTGTTATTCTTTTGCATATGCTCCATCATATGACTGGTGAGGGTTTGGGACTCCGTCACTTATGTGATTGGGGTGCATTTGTTAACAAAACTTCTGGCATGGCTTTTTGGGACACAGAAATGATACCATATCTAAAAAATATGGGACTTTATACATACACAAGCATTATGACTTCGGTATGCAAAAAGTATTTTAACATCAATACTCCACAAGGACTTTTCATTGCAGATGATGATATTTGTGAAGAAGTGATGTTTGACATTTTACAAAGCGGAAATTTAGGTAAAAAAGATGAGCAATATACCAAAAGTGCTTTACTTATTTCTCAAAGCAGTAATGGAAAAGAAAATAAAGCTAATTTCACTATACTTTTTGAGAAGTTAGATTCTGCTGTAAAATCACACTGGCCATGGCTAAGAAAATGGAAAATCCTTTTACCACTAGCATATATTTATTTCGCTCTTAAATATTATGTTAAGGTATTATCAGGTAAGCGCCCTACAATTAGTTTTCTTATACCTGAAGCTAATCGCAGAAGAGAAATTTATAATAAATTGAAAATTTTTGAGGATACAAATAATGAGTAAAAACATAAAAAAAGTTTCCCTTGAAGATATGTATCCCACAATCAAGGAACTTCTTGAGAATGGTGGAACAGTTGAACTTCCTATTACTGGAACAAGTATGCTTCCCTTACTTATTCAAGGTCGAGACTCGGTTGAAATCACAAAATGTGTTACTGCAAAAAAGAGTGATATCATTTTTTATCGTCGTGATGACGGACATTTTGTTCTGCATCGCATAATCGGAAAAGATGAAAATGGATATGTTCTTTGCGGTGATAACCAAGTTGCAAAAGAATATAAAATTAGCGATAAGCATATTATTGGTGTTGTTAAATCAATTAAAAGAAAACACAAGAGTTTTTCTGTTGATAAACTTTCATACAAAATTTACTCTCAAATTTGGATTATTCTTTTGCCAATAAGAAACATAATTATGTTTCCGATAAGAAGAATGAAAAGACTTTACAAATGAGCAAAAAGCCGTGTTTAGTAGTTACTAAACACGGCTTTTTATTAGAAATACATATTTAAAAATCTTTCAAGACAATACATTTGCCACTTTTGATTTCCTGTAAACTTGCTCATATCCAAGTCCTTTTTAAACTCTGGACGAGTTGGACCTTCCCAATTAGCAAAATAAGCATCTACTGGTCTTGGCATTGGTACCTTAAATGGAACCGGAATTTCAGGATACTTCTTTGCCATAAGTTCACGAATCAAATACTTTGGTTCACCATTACGAACTCTTTTCAAATCAAGCTCATCTGCCATTTTTAACTTAGCATATGGGTCATAATAAGGCATGCCTGCGACCTTAAATGCATTAAGATACGAGCTTGATGACTCGATAGAGAAAACATCATCCATAAATGTTAAGAAGTCGATATTATCACCTTGACGGTATCTCTCAAAAAGATATTTCATATCAACGGGCTCAACAAGAACATCCTCAGGATTAGTAAAAGTGTAACGCTCTACAAACTCATCGAATGTCCAATCCTTAGCAAGAAGTCCATCCATACCGCCAAAAATCAAATCACTACTCTCACCTACAAACATCATTTCAATGCCGTCATTCTTTGCTTGAAGTGCTCCTTGTAATATTTGAGGCTCAATAGAATGCACAGGTGCACCTTTTGACTTCAAACAAGCATCTAAGTGAGCTTCAACTGTCTCCCAAGTGATATCAACATAATGTAAGTTTAAACCATAATACTTTGCATAATACTCTGCTCTTGCCAATTCCTCTGACTGATATTCTCCGCCTAAGAATCTAAATGTATAAGCATCGCTACCCGATAAATATGATGCTACAATTGCAGAATCCATACCACCTGAAAGCAGAATACCCTTCTTTTTACCTTCAAATTGTTTCATTTGCTCTGCAATATTCTTATCAATATCGTCAGCAGTTTTAACTAAAATTCTTTCGTTGTCAGCAGGTGGAACAATATTCTCATGTGTCATGCCTTCCTTGAAATTCTTATTCATATCCTCAATATAGCGAAAAGCCATATAAGAACTCATACAATAGTTTTTATCAACGCTCATAAAATTCGCCTCTCTGTTTTTACAATCAATTATTTAACATCATGCAACTCATCTTTTCGAATTGCTTGCAATGCCTGTGAAATCTTTGTAGAAGAAATACCCTTAGTATATGGGAAATAAATTATCTTTATACCTTCTCTTTCAAAGTCTTTTTCATATTGTTGCCACTTTTCTGTTCCATACCAATCATCACCAACAAACAGAATTGATGCACCAAGTTTTTTACATGCAGTCAATTTATCCATATCATACTGTGGTACTGCTGCATCGACATATTTACAACTTCTTACAAGCTCAATACGGTCCTCAAAAGGAATCATCGATTGTTTGCCCTTATAGCTTACAAGTTCATCAACTGTAACACCTACAACAAGTTTATCACATAATCCTTTTGCGTTTTTAAACAAATTCAAATGGCCCACATGAAACAAATCATAAACACCAGTAGTATACCCGATTATCATTTAAAGCACCTCCTTTAAGCATTAATTATCTGCCTTGCAATTTTTCTCTCATACGCTTTTTATATAAGAGTTTTCTCTTAACTCTTTTGCCAATTTTTTCGTAAACAGCTCGACAATATTGCTTTGGCGACATTTTTTTCCAAACTCTTTGCCACTCTTTTTCAAGCAACTCAGTTTCAGCATCAACATTATCCCACTCTGGATAAAAATACATTTCTTCAACATGAGAGAAAATACCACGGTCAACATCATACAAATCTTTTTCCAACAAATTACGTGTTTCATATGGGTCAAAGACAACATCATACAACTCTTTTTTCTTACCCTCATTTGAATATATAAACTTATAATTGTTGTGCACAATCGCAAGCTTTCGATGAAGCTGAGCATAATAAGCAGAGTCAACATAAACAAACTCGCGCTTCGGAATTTCCCTTTCAAAAATAATATTATACAAGTCAATATTACAGGTTGGATAATCAATAACCTCTGAATTTTCTAAGCGAGGTGTAATAAGCGGAATAGCTGTTGCTTGCTCATACACATCGAATCCGTATGCAAGTTTACCATGTGCACCATTCATATTACCATGGTCAGCAGTTATAAAAATGCAATCATCATCATAATGCTCTCTAACCATACCAATAAACCAGTCAAAAAGGTCAATATCTGTACCATAACCAGTTCTTCCGTTGAAAACGTGTGGTAAGTGTATCCATGTAAATGTATTTTGTGGCAAGATAGCAATCTCTTTTATACAATTTTCAAGCTTTTCGCAAGTTTCTTTTTCGACTTGGGGGTTAGCTACTATTTTCTTACCTGTAACAGCATGGACACCAGTAGGTTGCTTAATATTATCAAGCAAGTGAAAAACTGTATCCTCACTATAACACTCTGTATAAGATTTTGCAGATTTAACGAGAGATTTGTCCCAAATAATATGGCACTCATATCCTAACTTTTCTGCTTTATGGAATAGAGTTTCCCCTCTAAAAATCTCGTCCTCAGACAATCTTCTATATGTTTGAATTTTTGTTTCCATTGCATACAGGCCTGTAAACATTCCGAACCATGACATAGCTGAAGATGGAGATGATGCATAATGACGATTAAAAACAGTTCCTTTTGCTGCTAATTCATCAATATTGGGTGTTTTCCAGTATTTATTTCCATATGTAGGAAGGTAAAATTTACCCATTGCATCTTTAGATACTAAAATTATTTTTTTATGTTCCATGCTTTTTCTTCCTTTGTATGATTATTTTGATAAATTACTTTTTTTAATAAACTTTGATGTAATTGCTTTCATTATATTTAAAAACATATTTTTTTCTTCTTTATTCAATCCGAACATAAACATAGTAACAGCAAATACACCACCCATTAGACAAGCTTGTATAACAAGTGAGAACCAACTGTAATCTGTCCAAAAATACGTAACTATAACTCCAAATGCAACTGTAATTATTAATGATAAGAGAATACCACTAAATGTATCCTTTAAATATTTGAATATATGTAAATCAAATATCTTCTTAAAATAAACAAGACGCACTATAGTGTAAACTACAATTAATCCTATGCCTGTAGCAATAGCAGCACCATACATTTTCCACCAACCTACAAACACAATTGTAAGAATAACGTTTATAAGCGCACCTACTAAATATGCATACGATAAGAACTGGTGTTTATTAAACGCACGACAAACCGTTTCACCTATTGAAAGAATACTTGGTAATAATGAGGTTGCTCCTAGAACAACAAATATTCCATAAGCGCCTAAATAATCCTCCCCTATCCATAAAGATATAAATTCCTTACCAAGCACCAAAACTCCTGAGAACAAAAGTCCGTAAACCATTAAAACAAGTCTACCTGCTTTAGTCATAAAGCCTTGAACCTCTTTTTTACCCCCCTCAGTTACAGCGAAGCGTGTTGCCTTTGGTAGTAAAACATCGCGTACTGATACAGATACATTTTCAACTATATTATGCAAGTTCATAGCTACACTATATACTGCGACAACTGCTGTACCCATCATCGCTCCTAATATGAGCTTATCAACCGTCCAATATAACCTTGCCGCAATTGCTTGAATAAACAAAAATCCAGTAAAAACCAGCAATTCTTTGACTTCTGAAAAACGAATTTTGCATTTTGAAAAGTTAACTGATTTTTTGGCATAAAAATTATATGCTAAAAATCCAACAAATTCAAATGCAAATAGCACCGCAGTATATCCTACGCTATCTGCGCCTATCATAATCACAGCAATACATACCACTTTGCCAAAAATAGTTTTAGCAATTCTAATAACTCTTGGAATAATAAACTTTTCTATACCAGAAAGTGCACCAATATAAATCTGACTATAAACAGATAAAGCAGTAGTTCCTAAAACAAATAAAAACAGAATATGTGCTTTTTCAAGTTCCTCTGCAGTAAATGAATTCTTGTACGTAACATCTATTAAGAAGTACATTACTGAACCAATGGCTAACACTATACCAGCAAGAATTTGATATATTCTACGAGCAGTGTAAAGAAACTCATCACGGCGTTTCAAATCACCTTCAGATTGATATTTAGCCGTAAATCGTACAATTACCGAACTAAAGCCCAAATCCAATATAGCTAAATTATTAACAAATGAACCAATAGCTTCATACAATCCATACTCACTTTGGCCTAACTTCTGTATAATTATAGGATTAAGTAACAAGGACGAAACTAGCCCTATTGCAATTGCAATGTAATTCAGTATCAGCCCAAGTTTGAATTCGTTTAACGGCCTTTTAACCTTACTCACTCAAAAAAACACTCCTGACAAAAAATATAAACTCAAATTGTCTTATCGTCGTTCTTTGTTCATAGAATAGAACACTACAACGGCCAAGCTTAACAATCCTACATAAAAAGCTAATCCTCGTGAGATTGTAAGAACATCACGGCGTGGGAATGAGAAAAGGACTATAAAAGCAGCTACTTGAGCAAAAGTTCCCAAATTACCTAAATCATCCCTGTTCTCATTTAAAAACTTTGCAATGATATAACCGATGACTACAAGTGCTATTATACCAAACCAACCAAAATTGTAATATGCTTCAGCTGGAGCAGAGAAACCCGGTCCAAAGCTCATATCCAACGTTCGCATAAGCCATCCTGCCATGCCTGCATATTTAACAGCAATATGTGTACCACCAAAAATATTAGGAAAGATACCAAGCAATCCAAAGAAATACGACTGACCATAATGATAATTAAATGCGTATGGTATTAACTGCATCATTTTAACCATCGGGAATGCACTCCACCCCATGTTTACCATTGTTTGTGTAGCAGATGCTGTTATTCCTTCAGACGCTACTGAATCCACAACAGCAGAAACAGTTAAACCACCACTATTTCTCATTTGACCAATAATAGGAATAATTAAAACAAACAAAAATCCGCCCAAAAACATAAGAATTGATGAGAGTCTCTTTTGGCTTTTTGATTTTACATTTTTATTTATTAACCAAAGTAAAACCATTAAATACGATATTGGCTCACTACGATTACCAACAGATAGATTCATAATAATTATTGCAAGGACAAGACACATAAAAAATCTGCGTGGTATTTTGTTGTTTTTATATGCTACTACTTGCATAAATAAAACATATGGGAAGAAGTATCCAATCATATCAAAAATCTTGGACCAACTAGTACTACCAGAAGTGGAAGCAAATGCATCTGCATATCCAACTTCTTGGAACGTGCCAATAATTTGTGACCACGTTGCTAGATAACAAACTGCGGTTATTGGAACTAAAAATAGCCCTAGGTTTTTCATGCTTTGAGTATAATCAATAGGTGTTGATAAACTACGCTTATGCTCCAACCTGATTTGACGCTTTGTTTTATGGAAAGCCCACAATATACCATAATGCATACCGATAAAACATAAAATGGTAAACAAATAAGCTTTGTTAACATCTCGCACAGGTTCTGATACATATAAATCTAATGTGGTGTGTGGCATAGCGTTAAATGCATACAGAAAACTTTGTCCTAATAAAAGAACGTAATAAGCAATTTCATACATAAATATTAGCGACAAATATTTTCCAGTAATGACTTTTAGTGTAACTCCACACCACACTAAAACTGCTATTCCCATAAAACCGATTATTCTAATGTATTCTATCCCCGCACCGTCGTTAGTAATTGTTTTTGCAATAACTAAAAATGCAAACAACAATACCAATGTGGCAATGCGAATACTACGATATTTTTTCAAATCGGTTCTCCTTTCACAATATACTTTTAATGTAAAATGTAATAATTAATCGTTCCAAGTAACGCTTAAAAATCCGTGTGTTATTCTATCTTCTTCTTTTGGCAACTGCATATAATCGCTACCAAATTTAACTTTAAGAACTACATCCGTATTATTTGGTATGGCATAGTTTTTACCTTCAAAAATATGATATTTAACGGGTATAACATCGTCAATTCTTATCTTATCCTTAACTATACCCGAACCAAAATAAGACGCCGCATAATCCTGCTTAGTTTTTCCAACTATCTTTAATAGTTTAGTAATTAATCTATTAACAACGGAAATTGGTAAAAGTCTCACAGGAAACATTAAACAGTCTTTCAAATCTCTTATTTTTCTCTTGTGAATCTTTCCCGTTCTTGTTGAGTCTAACAAGCGTAGCATAAATGCCAATACTCTATACTTCAAGCTATTATTTTCATCTACAAAGTCCATTGGAAAAACATCAACAAAGATACCTTTATGTGAATCTACAAACTGTGAATTCTTTTCTATACAACTTGTATTATTTTTTCTAACCTTTGTAAAAATAACGCTACTATTCTTTTCTGTTTCATAGTTTTGAATAAAGAAATCATCACTGGGATTTTCTTTAACATATTTTAAAAATTTATCATAATCTTTACGTAACATAGCAATATCTAAATCATCATCCCACGGAATATATCCATTGTGACGTATAGCACCTAACAATGTTCCGCCATGCAACCAGTATGATAATTTGTTTTCTTCGCAAATCTCTACAATATAATCTAATGCTTCAATTTGTGTTTCTCTCAAATGATTTATATCATAAGTCATAAACAAACTTACCCCTAATTATTGAATATATATATTATACAAGTCCTCTACGGCATCCTTAACATCATACTTGTTATCTTTAAGCGCCTTGATATATAGTGATTTGTCTTTGCTCATACTATCTTGTGTTTCATAAATAAACTTTGCCACATTTGTAGGGTCATCAAATATTGAGAAATAACGGACAAATTCATCACCAAATGCAATATCTTTTGTAATACTGTCTGACAAGAAGCAAGGTAACCCTGCCGCTATAGCCTCCATAGCGGCACCAGGAACCCCCTCTTGAATAGATGTCATAATGAACATACTTCCAATAGAAAGAAGCTCTGGAACATTGTCACAACGGCCAAGTAAAACTGCTTTATCCTGAAGATTAAATTTATCAATTTTTGTCTGGAGAGCATCCTGTTCTCCTCCTGCTCCTGCAATTAAAAGCTTTGAATTAGGATTTAATTTTACATATTCATTATATATGTCAATTAAAAATGACTGATTTTTTACTGGAAGTAAATTACCTACATGAATAATTACCGTTTGTTCAGGTGAAACGCCATATTTTTTTCTAACTTCATCAGTAGGAAGTTGATTGTATTTTTCAATTTCAATGGCGTTGTGAATATAATGGATTTTTCCTTTTTCTACTGCTCTTTTACCAAACAAATAAATTGCGCCGTCTGTACTACAAGAAATTCTGACACTGGCAAATATTGCGAGCAACCAACGATAAACAACCAGCGCCAAGCGTCTATGTAATGGCCATTTTGCAACTGTTGATTCCAATGGACCAGACCTTGAATGAGCAATTCTAACCTTTGCACCACCTAATTTTGCCGCAATCATTGTTACCGCAGAAAATGTTGATAAGTGTGAATGCACCACATCATAATTGTTATCTTTGATTATCTTACTTACTTTTATAATGTATTGAATAAGATTTTTCGCACTTGGGTGTGGAATAGTATAAAACCTACTGCCTAATTTCTCTGCAGTTTCTGTATAAAAATGAGGTCCATCTGACATAAGTAAATAATCATAATATACGCCCTTTTCATACATTTTCTTTTGCATATCAATATTTCTTGATTCTGCTCCACCCTTATTTAACTTTGACAATATATGAAGTACTCTCATATACACACCTCAAATACACCTTATCTATTTATTATACTATCACGGAAATCTGTGTAGAATGATACTCGTTTCGCATCTAACTCTGCACGATTATACTCATTATTTGCTTTATTAAAATTATGTTTTGCTTGGTTTTTCATTTCTTCAACTGCATACATATTATATATACAATCTGCAATAATTGATGGCATCTTATCTGCATTAGTTTTTGAAACCAAGTAATTTTTAGCAACCAATTCAGGATTTCCACCGACTTTAGTTGCAATGCATGGTAGCCCTCTGCTCATAGCTTCAAGAAGTGCTCTTGAAAGGCCCTCAACAGTACCTGACTGAATATAAACATCTAAATTGTCAAACCAGTCGAAAATTAAATTATGCGAAACAACACCTGCAAATTTAATGTTGCTTTCAACACCACATTCTTTGGCAATAGCAGCTAATCTGGTTGTATCTCCACCACCTGCTAAATGATATTCAACAGTTATTCCCATACGTTTTTCAATTTCAGGAATAGCACGAATAACAAATTCTTGTCCTTTATATACAACATCAACTGCACCAGCTGTACCAAGAACAAGTTTTCTGTTCATATTATTAATTTTATTTAGACGATTTTCTAAAACCTGTGTATCTGTTGGTTGCAACGCAACATCAGAAATTGCGCAGGTTTTGTTTTTATTAGGATAGCGACTTTGTAAAAATTCTTTTGTTACATAAACCACGTGTGTTGCACTTTTTACTGCTTGTCTTGTTAAAAAGTAAGCAGGAAATGCAACAAGCTTACCTTTCAAACTATAATTCCAATATGTATCAAGCACACATCCTACAACCTCAACCAAATAAGGCTTATTCATTTTTCTTGCAATTCTAATTGCTCTTAATCCATTCACACTTGGCAAACGGATAATGACTGCATCTGCACTGGATATTTCACTTTCAAGACTTTCTCGTGTCTTAATAGAAATATGTTTTAAATCAATTCTGCTATATGATGTATTCACCTGGTTTTCATCTATAATTCTACCAATAACAGAAAGATTTTCAAAAACAGACACATATCTTTGCAAAATTTCGTTAGCAAGACCACCTGGAGAATAAAACTCTTTTTCAATACGACGGAATTTATGGTCGTGGACAAATACTGCTTTCATTATATACCTCTTATTATATTTTTTATTTCGGTTAAATAGCTATATTTTTACTCCACCTAAAATTAAAGATTCTCTTTATACCACTCAATAGCGGCAGCTATACCTTTTTCAAAACTCCAATCTGGGTCATAGCCAAGATTCTTTTTTGCTTTTGAAATATCAGCATTACTATGTTTAATATCACCTTTACGGTCTGGGCCAAAGTTTGGCTCAATATCAACACCCAAAGCCTTTGTAAGACCATAATAGATATCAATCAAGTATTCTCTGCCACCATAGGCAATATTATAAGCTTCACCTGCTGCCTCACTTGATGCAAGACAAGCTTTAAGATTTGCTTCAATAACATTATCAATGTATGTGAAGTCACGGCTCTGTTTACCATCACCATTGATAGTAGGTGTTTCACCATTAATTAAGAGTTTTAAGAATTTCGGAATAACTGCGGCATAAGCACCATCTGGGTCCTGACGACGACCGAACACATTGAAATAACGCATACCATAAGTGTCAAGACCATAATGCATTGTGTACATCTTAGCCCATTCTTCGTCGCATCTCTTAGTAACTGCATAAGGTGAAAGAAGGTTACCTTCTCTACCCTCTGTTTTTGGAAGGTTTGGTTCATCACCATAAACTGATGAACTTG
Organism: uncultured Clostridia bacterium; assembly: GCA_937898195.1. Taxonomy (GTDB): domain Bacteria; phylum Bacillota; class Clostridia; order Oscillospirales; family Acutalibacteraceae; genus Fimenecus. The sequence continues at coordinate 47,761 of CALEJD010000101.1, forward strand.
AAGCATAGACAAATTTCTTGACACCGCACTGACGAGCAGCTTCAAGCATATTGAGAGTACCTTCAATATTATTCTTACAATAGAATAAAGGCATCTCAATTGAACGAGGAACACTACCCCATGCAGCCTGATTAAGAACGTAGTCAACACCATCACAAGCTTTTATACAAGTATCAAGGTCTTTAATATCGCCCTTAATGAACTCATAGTTAGGATTATCAAGGAACATATCAACATTCTTTTGTTTACCTGTTGATAAGTCGTCCAAACCACGAACTCTATAACCCATATTAAGAATTACTTCACAGAGATTTGAACCAATAAAACCTGCACAACCTGTTACTAAGAACAATGAATTCTCAGGAAATTTTAAATCTTTATATCCCATAATTAGCACCTACAAATAAATTAATTAGAAATTATAATCTCCAGTATGAATAGCCTGCATCTTCATATTCTTTTCTGTTAAGCAAGCCCTTAATGTCAAGAAGAACCTTCTTGCCTTCGCCGAAGAATTTATCCATATCTGCCATTGCAAGTGAGCTAAAGCTGTCATGTGCAACTGCAAGGATAACTGCGTCCATATCTTTAATTGTATTCATATCAACAAATTCAATATTATAAAGATGTTTTGCTTCTTCAGCATCAGCATCTGGGTCAGCTACAATAGGAGTAATGCCATACTCTTTAAGTTCATTAACGATATCTATAATTCTTGTATTTCTTGTATCTGGGCAATTTTCTTTGAATGTGAAGCCAAGAATAGCAACTTTTGCATTCTTAACTGCTTTGTCAGCAGCAATAAGGTTCTTAACTACATTTTCAGCAACATATTTACCCATATCATCATTGATACGGCGACCTGCAAGGATAACTTGGCTATGGTAACCCATCATTTCTGCTTTATATGTAAGATAGTATGGGTCAACACCGATACAGTGACCACCAACAAGACCTGGGAAGAACTTAAGGAAGTTCCACTTTGTACCTGCTGCCTCAAGAACTGACTTTGTATCAATACCCATCTTGTTGAAGATGATTGAAAGTTCATTCATAAATGCAATATTAATATCACGCTGGCTGTTTTCAATAACTTTTGCAGCCTCAGCAACCTTAATGCAACTTGCTCTATGAACACCTGCTTCAACAACAAGTTCATATACCTTTGCAATTTCTTCAAGAGACTCTTCGTCCATACCTGAAACGATTTTAACAATTGTTTCAAGTCTGTGCACTTTATCACCTGGGTTAATACGCTCTGGTGAATAACCAATTTTAAAGTCAACGCCACATTTAAGTCCTGATTCTTTTTCAAGAATTGGGATACATACATCTTCAGTAACACCAGGATAAACTGTTGATTCATAAACAACGATTGAACCCTTTGTAAGGTTTCTACCAACGATTTTTGACGCACCTTCAACAGGTGTCAAATCAGGTGTATGGTCATCATTAACAGGTGTTGGAACTGCAACAATGTGGAATTTTGCTTCGCGAAGCTTAGTTTCGTCAGCTGTAAACTCAACTGTTGTATTAGCGATTACTTCGTTACCGACTTCGTTTGTTGGGTCAATACCGCTCTTATAGAGTTCAATTTTCTTTTCGTTAAGGTCATAACCGATAACATCTACCTTTTTAGCAAATGCAACAGCGATTGGCATACCAACATAGCCAAGACCTACAAGTGAAATTTTTTCTTCTCGATTAACAATTTTTTCGTAAAGATTTGTAAACATAATAGCCACTCTTTCTATCGTTTCAACGATTAATTAATTATTTATTATATTAAAGTATTTATTAATAACAATTTTTCTATCAAATTGTGTTTCCATTTTTTTTCTGCCTTTTTTACCCATTTCACATTTCTGCTCATTTGACAAGGCAAGAAATTTTTCAATTGCACATTTTAGACTATCAGCATTTTTCACTTCAAACCCAAAGCCTGTTACACCCTCATCAAAAGTCTCCATACATCCTGGTATAACAGATGCCAAAATCGGTCGTCCTGACGCTGCACCTTCCAGAAGGACATTTGCCATACCCTCATGATAAGAAGGAAGAATAACGGCATGCGCATCTTTAAGGAAGGGTCTTACATCTTTGTGAAAACCAACACAATTAACATTTGGAAGTTCTGAAAATGGATTCTGCGAACCATATTCCACATCACCAACAATTGTAAACAGAAGGTTCTTATTATCCATATACTGTTTTGCCACCTCGGCAAGTTCAAAAACTCCCTTATCCTTAATAATCCTTCCTACAAAAACAATGTTTGTCTTTTCATTTTCGGGATATTTCATATATGAGAATTTTTCAGTGTTAACACCTGAGCCAGGAAGAAGAATTACGTTTTTACCCACGATTTTACGTTTTTGGAAAAACTCAAGATTTGACTTATTCTGGAAGAAAACGTGTTTTGCTTTTCTACATCCAACTTTATAAAGTGTTAACATAAGTTTCTGCAAAAGACCTTCATCTTCAATAACACCTAATCCCGTTACATTTGCAACATAGGGGATTTTAAGTTGTCCACAAGCAAGTCCACCATATGCATTTGGTTTTACCGTGTATGTAAATACATAATCGGGTTTGTGTTCCTTTAAGAGTTTTCTGTAATTTAAATATAGGAAAAAGTCTTCTAATGGGTTTTTTCCATGTCTCGATGATGATGTTTCAATCACCTTTGCCCCAAGGTCAGTAATTTCGTCATTTCTATTACTTTTCGGAATGCTGACAAGAACTTCATGGCCTGCATCCACAAATGCTTTTATAAGTTCTGTACGGAACTGGACAATGGTTGTCACATCATTTGCCAAAATTAAAATCTTTTTCATTTTATATAATTTTCTTTCACTTTTTCTATAATTGCTTTTGAGTCGATTGAATACTGCTGTCTTAAGTACTTTTGACTACCAACAATGCATGAATATCTGTCATCCAATGCAATTCTTACAAGTTTAGCCTTTTTGCTGTCTTGCTCTGCAAGAACTTCAGCAACTGCAGAACCAAATCCACCACTCAAATTATGTTCTTCAACAGTAATAATTGTGTTATACTGCGATGCACATTCAAGAATAACCTCTTTATCAATAGGCTTAACTGTCGGGAATGTATAAACTGCAGGTACAATTCCCTCTTTACTGAGAACCTTGCAAGCTTCGTCAACTTCATCAAAAATAGCACCTGTTGAGAATATTGCAATTTTCTCGCCGTCTTGAATTTTAATTGCTTTACCAATTTCAAAGTTATCGATACTATCGTGGATTTGTTTTTCTCCACCTCTACCTAATCTTAAATAACAAGTACCCGGGGTTTCATAGATTGCTTTTGTTGCACAAGCAGCTTCAACCAAATCGCCCGGTGCAACAACTGTTACATTAGGTAATGCACGCATCATTGCAATATCTTCTGTTGCGTGGTGACTCATACCAAGTGAACCATATACAAAACCGCCACCAACACATACTACTTTTACATTTGCATCGTGATAAGCACAGTCGTTACGAATCTGTTCAATGCAACGAAGTGTTGGGAAGTTACCAATTGAATATGTGTAAACAATCTTACCCTGTAACGCAAGACCTGCTGCGATAGAAGTCATATTCTGCTCGGCAATACCTGCATTGATAATCTGGTCAGGTAATTCTTCCCAGAATGGTTTTAAAACACCAAAGCCTAAATCACCCGTAACGATATATACGTTTTTATCTTTTTTCGCTATTTCAAGTAAGGTTTTAACAAATGTATCTCTCATTTTGTCTCCTCCTTATTTTCATATGGGTCAACAACACCATCGGGCATTGCAGCGTGCAATTCATTTAATGCACCGTCATATTCTTCACCCTCGTGAGGGAAACGATAGTGCCAAAGAATATCACTTTCCATAAAGGAAACCCCTTTGCCCTTTACTGTATTTGCAATAATAACAGTAGGCTTGTCCTGTGACTTTTTAGCATCATTCAATGCATTACGGATTTCATCATGATTATGACCATCAATGTCATACACATTCCAACCGAACGCCTTCCACTTTTCTGCAAATGGAGAAAGTGCTAATGTGTTTTCACAGAAATCAAGACTCTGCATCTTGTTATGGTCAACAATTACAACAAACTGATTAAGTTTAAAATGATTTGCAAACAAAGCCATTTCCCAAATTGAGCCTTCATCACATTCTCCATCGCCAACAATTGCATATGTATAATAATCTTTGTTTTCGAGATTTGCATTGAGAGCAATACCACAAGCCATACAAGCACCATGTCCCAAAGAGCCTGTTGAAATCTCCACACCAGGTATACCCTTATGAGATACATGCCCTGAAAGTCGGCTACCATCAGCATAATGTGTTTTAAGCTCTTCTACAGGGAAAAAACCTTTTTCTGCCAATGCTGCATATATTGCTGCACCTGCATGCCCTTTACTGAGCACTATTCTGTCTCTGTTATCATCTTTTAAATTCTCAGGTGTAATATTGGCTACATCATTATAAAGAACAGAAACTACATCTGCTACTGACAATATTGAGCCAATATGGCTACCATGTGAAATATGTGTCATTTCGATGCCGTGTCGTCTAATGAGCCAAGCTAATTGTTCACTTTTCATCCTATTACTCCTTTGATATTTCTTCTAATTTATCTATTTGTTCAGCGGTTAAACTAAAGCTTAATGATTCCGCATTCTGCAAAACCTGTTTTGGTGTTTTAGCACCAACAATTACAACGGAATCTTTTAAATAATCCAATATCCAACGAATTGCAACGGAAGAAACTGATTTTCCTATTCCGGCTGCTATTTCTTTAAGAACTTCTACAATTTCTAAATTCTTCAAGAGTTTTTCGCCATGGAAATTCACGTAAATATCTCTTGAACGACGGTCGTTGGATTCAAATTTACAATTTTTGTCATATTTACCGCTCAATATGCCTTGTCCCAAGCTACCCCATGTAAATGGAGTCATATTGAAATTATCACAGAAAGTAAACATATCGTTTTCGTTTTTACGACAAGCCAAACTGTATTCATCTTGAAATGAAACAAAAGGATTTTCTTTAAACTGTTTCAATTCTTCCATATCTTCTTTATGGATATTGGATAATCCATAATATCTGATTTTGCCTTGTTGTTTCAAAGTTTCAAGACTTTCTGCAACATCAGCAAGTGGAGTCTTTCCGTCTCTGTAATGAACCTGATAAAGGTCAATGTAATCTCTATTAAGTCGTTTAAGGCTTGCTTCAACAGCTTGAAAAATATATTCACGGCTGTTGTCATAAAATGTCTTTCCATTTTCAACTCTTACACCGAATTTGGTTGTAATTATGGCTTTATGAGAATCTGCTCCAAGTGCTTCTGCCAAAGTTCTTTCGCTTTCACCGAGACCATAAGTATCTGCAGTATCGAAAAAGTTAATGCCATTATCTAGAGCAGCACGAACAGCATCTATTAAGTTTTGTCTTGAAACATCTCCCCATCCGTATCCGCCGAGTGGACACCCACCCATACAAAGAGCTGAAACCTGGATGTCAGTTTTTTTAATCTGTACTTTCTGCATTAGCTTTATCCTTTCTTACGAAGACAAAAGATATTCTTTATTTTGACTCCTCTTTCGCAGTAACAGTCTCTGCCGAACCATCATCTTCGTTACCCTCATTTGTTAACACCGATTTTATAGTCATAAAAAATATTTTTAAATCAAGTGAGAATGAAAGATTATCCACATAATAATTGTCATAAGCAAACCGTGCTTCAACGGTATTGGTTTTTCTACCGTGAACTGCCGCCCAACCTGTAACACCTGGAAGAACATCAAATCTTTTTAGTTCTTCATCTGTGTACTCTTCCCATTGTTTAGGATAATATGTAAGAACAGGACGCGGACCGATTAATGACATTTCGCCCTTTAAAATATTAATTAACTGTGGTAGCTCATCAATGCTCGTTGCGCGAATAAATTTACCAACAGGAGTTACTCGAGCATCACCCTTTGTACAGAAAACGCCACCTTCTTGTTGTTCAGCGCCAACACACATTGAACGGAATTTATACATATCATACACTTTGCCATCTTTTCCGACACGTTGCTGAACAAAAATTGCAGGTCCTGGTGATGTAACTTTGACAATAAAAGCAACTATCAACATAAGAGGCCAAAGACACAAAAGTGCACCTAACGAAATTAAAAAATCTAAAATTCTTTTTATTTGCTTGTACATAAAAATATCCTTCTATTATTTATAAAATCGCGAACTTTCCCATATCTAAATTATTATACTCTTATACTATATAAATGTCAATGAAATTAAAAAATAAAAGACATTTTGTTTAGATGAATTTTGCACAAAAAAATTTCTGATTTTTTTACTAATTTTTATTTATATGCAATATGTTTTTCATTGACTTTTTAGGGAAAGTTATTATATAATAGTGTGTAATTTTTAATATTCGGCAAATAGGGTCTTTTTTAGGGCTTGTTTGCGTGGTCTGTTGAAATTTACTTTTGTATTTTTTATATTGGAGAGATATATATGGAAAGAAAAGTAGGTACAGTTTCAAGAGGTATTCGTTGTCCTATTATCAGACAAGGTGACAATCTTGTTGACATCACTGTAACAAGTGTACTTGAAGCAGCTGAGAGTGAAGGATTCGAAATGCGTGACAGAGACGTTGTTTCTCTCACAGAGTCAATCGTAGCACGTGCACAGGGCAACTATGCATCAGTTGACGATATTGCTGCTGATGTTAAAGCAAAACTCGGTGGTGGCACAATTGGTGTTATTTTCCCAATTTTGTCAAGAAACCGTTTTGCAATCTGTCTTCGTGGTATTGCTAAAGGTGCAAAGAAAGTTGTTCTTATGCTCAGCTACCCAAGTGACGAAGTTGGTAACTCACTCGTAACACTTGACCAGGTTGACGAAGCAGGAATCAACCCTTATTCAGACGTACTTGATGAAGCAAAATACAGAGAACTTTTTGGTGAAAACAAGCACGAGTTTACTGGTGTTGACTATGTAGCATACTATTCAGACATCATTAAAGAAGCAGGTGCAGAAGCTGAAATTATTTTCGCTAACCAACCAAAAACAATTCTCAACTATACAGATTGTGTTCTCACTTGTGACATTCACACAAGAGCCAGAACAAAGAGAATTCTTAAAGCTGCAGGTGCTAAAGTTGTTTGCGGACTTGACGATATTCTCAACGCTTCTGTAAACGGTAGCGGTTGCAACGAAAAATATGGTCTTCTTGGTTCAAACAAGTCAACAGAAGATACAATTAAACTTTTCCCAAGAGAATGCCAAGACCTTGTTGAAGATATTCAGGCTGAATTCTTAAAGAGAACAGGCAAACACATTGAAGTTATGGTTTATGGCGACGGTGCATTCAAAGACCCACAGGGAAAAATCTGGGAGCTTGCTGACCCGGTTGTATCCCCTGCTCACACAAGCGGACTTATTGGTACACCTAACGAATTAAAGCTTAAATATCTTGCTGATAATGATTTCAAAGGACTTTCAGGTACTGAACTCAAAGAAGCAATTTCAAAGAGCATTAAAGCTAAGAATGATAACCTTGTTGGTAATATGGCATCTCAGGGTACAACTCCTCGTCAGCTTACTGACCTTATCGGTTCACTTTGCGACCTTACAAGTGGTTCAGGTGACAAGGGTACTCCAATCATTCTCGTTCAGGGATATTTTGATAACTATACAGACTAATTTAATATAAAATGGAGGAATTCAAAATGGATAGCAATGTTAGACCCGAATCAATGGAAAGAATTACCACCAAAGCGTTAGCTGATGCTTTTATTGACGAGCAGATTAAAGCTGTTCGTGAGCAGGTTGGCGACAAAAAAGTTCTTCTCGCACTCTCCGGCGGTGTTGACTCTTCAGTTGTTGCTGCTCTTCTTATCAAAGCAATCGGCAAACAGTTAGTTTGTGTTCACGTTAATCACGGTCTTATGAGAAAGAACGAAAGTGAAAATGTTATTGAAGTTTTCGGCAAAGAGCTTGACGCAAACCTTATTTATGTTGATGCTACTGACCGTTTTCTTGACCTTCTTGCAGGTGTTAGTGAACCTGAAAAGAAGAGAAAGATTATCGGTGCAGAATTTATAAACGTATTCGCTGATGAAGCAAGAAAACTTGAGGGTGTAGAATTCCTTGCACAAGGCACAATCTACCCTGACATTCTTGAAAGCTTTAAACAAGCTGAAGGCAAAAAAGCAGTTAAATCTCACCACAATGTTGGCGGACTTCCTGAAGACCTTAACTTCCAGCTTGTTGAACCAATCAAACTTCTCTTCAAAGATGAAGTTCGCGTAGTTGGTGAGGCTCTTGGTCTTCCACACGCTATGGTTTATCGTCAACCATTCCCAG
>CALEJD010000102.1 GCA_937898195.1 uncultured Clostridia bacterium
ACCCTCAGGTGCTTTCATACCCTTTTTGATACCATCAAGACCTGCTGCAATGCAGAGAGCCATTTCAAGATATGGGTTGCAAGATGGGTCTGCTGAACGAAGTTCAACACGAGTTGCCATACCACGAGCTGCAGGAACACGGATAAGAGCTGAACGATTTGATGCTGACCATGAGATATAAACAGGAGCTTCAAAACCAGGAACTAATCTCTTATATGAGTTAACAAGTGGGTTTGCAACACAAGTAATTGCTTTTACATGGTGAAGAACACCTGCAATAAACTGATATGCAGTTTCGCTTAAACCATATTTATCATCTGGGTCATAGAATGCATTTTTACCGTCTTTCATAAGTGAAAGATTTGTGTGCATACCATTACCTGCTGCGCCGTAAAGTGGTTTTGGCATAAATGTTGCGTGAAGACCATTACGACGAGCATAAGTCTTAACAACGTGTTTGAATGTAACAACCTTATCAGCAGCTTCAAGTGCTTCTGCAAACTTAAAGTCGATTTCGTGCTGACCTTCTGCACATTCGTGGTGAGATGCTTCGATTTCATAATCCATTTGCTGAAGTGCAATACAGATATCATTACGGCACTGTTCACCGTCATCAGCAGGACCAATGTCAAAATAACCAACTGCGTCGTTTGTCTTTGTTGTTGCTCTGCCCTGTTCATCAAGTTTGAAAAGGAAGAATTCACATTCAGGACCAACATTGATTGAATAGCCCATATCTGCTGCTTCTTTGATTACTGAACGAAGCACGTGACGAGGGTCGCCTGTGAATGGAGTTTCTTTATCAGCTGTATAAACATCACAGATTACACGAGCTGTACCCTCTTTCCAAGGAAGAATTGTGAATGTGTCAAGGTCTGGCTTTAAGTACATATCTGACTCGTCGATACGAACAAATCCTTCAATTGAAGAACCGTCAAACATCTGACCATCAGTAAGCACTTTCTCAAACATATTTTCAGTAATTGCGATGTTTTTCATCTGACCGAAAATGTCAGTAAACTGCAAACGCAAAAACTTAATTTCTTTTTCTTTTGCTATCTTGAGAATGTCTTCAACTGTGTAGCTCATCGGAGTTACCACCTTTCATGCAAGTATTATACATATAAATACCCACTTTAATAGTAATATTATACCATTGTTTTTAAAGATGTCAATAAATAAGTGCAGAGTGCAAAACGAAAGCGGGGTCAAGCCCCGCCCTACTGATTGCTTTATTCAGTTTTATTTTTCTTATAAAGACAATAGGAATAAATGAATGGAATAAGTACCATTGGTATAAGCACAACGAAGAAAAGCCAGAATGCACCTAAAAATGCTGTTGCCATTATTATAACTCCACCGATTACCCAGAGAAAACCTGCAAGACGATGTGTTTTATTCCAGTTATCTTCGTCATTAAGAGTCCAAGGCAATTTAATTCCCACTGTGTAACTTTGTTTGCATTTTGGAAAATAATTGCCGATTACAACAAACAATGTACCCATAAACAATGGCATAATTATTTCAACGCTAACTTTATGACCTAATGCAGTTGCAAAAACCATTGAGTTACAAAGTAGGGATATAATAGGAATAATCCACAAAACAAGAGTAAATATTTTATCGCTAATATTCTGTTTTTTAGGGTCGAGAGATGTTCCAATAACACAAACCCAATGAAATGCAACTAGTATTATAGGCATTAAAAAGACTGCTTGTGTTTTCGTAGCATAACCATCAACTGCACCATTTATATCCCAATGTATTGGAACTTGGTCGGGCAATTTATCCCACAAAACAATTCCGATTACTATTGGTATAAGAGTTATTAATGATGTAATTATAAGTTTTGGTAAATTCTTTTTAATCATTATTATCTTCTCCTTTCAAGTCTGTTATCCAGAGCATAATTTCTTCAAGCACAGATGCGTTCAATTCATAGATTATGAATTTTCCGTCTCTTTTATCACGAACAAGGTCTGCTTCTTTAAGCACAGAGAGATGACGGGAAATTGCAGCACCCGTTATATCAAATTTTTCCGTTATTTCCCCTGCTGACATTTGACCGCTTTTGAGCATATTGAGTATTTCTCTACGAACTGGGTCAGAAAGGGCTTTTAATGTATTTTGAATTCCCATAAGCTCACTCCTTTAACATTTAACTTAAATGTTAAATGTATTATA
>CALEJD010000103.1 GCA_937898195.1 uncultured Clostridia bacterium
AAAAGCGACAATTCCGGATAAGCTGTTAAGATTAAAGGTATCCCGGAGAAGAATCCGGTCTGAAAATCCGATTTTTTTGTGAACAGCAATCATAAATCCACTGATAACAGTTATAACACCCAGTCCGCCGATCTGTATCAGAATAAGTATAACAGCCTGACCGAAAACACTCCATGTTGAAGCTGTAGGTAAAGTTACAAGGCCTGTAACGCAGGTGGCTGTTGTAGCGGTGAAAAAGGCATCAATATAGGAGACGCCTTTTCCGTCCGACGAGCTTATGGGCAGATACAGAAGAATGCTGCCGATAAAAATGGCAGCAAGAAAGCTGAACATTATTATCTGTGTTGTTGAAGGTCTGATTTTCTTATTTATCATAAACACTCTTATTATCAGATAACCTCAATGCTGAAGCTGTACTCATACTTTGTGTTGCCGTGCATAATGTAGGGCTCACGAAGACAAGCATTACCCGGTGTGTCACCGCCGATACCTCTCTGCATATGGTCAATGCATACGGTGGTGAAGTTCTTGTGCTTGAGTGAGTGAATGTGGGTGGCATTGTCAAGGTCGTTGACAGTGTAATGGTGACAGTTGAACTCAAAGGTTTCACCCTTGTGAGTGAACCTGAGGCCCTGACCCTCTGCGTTTGTTACTTCAAGAGTACGGATATCGGTTCTGTGTCCGTTTTCCTGAGGTCTCATATAGTGATGCTCAAGGTCGGTTACAGTCATTTCGTAAAGTCCTACTCTTGCGCCTACTCGTCTGTCGATGTAGTTTTCGTGAGGACCTCTGCCGTACCATTTTACATTTTCGAAGGCTCTGTCCATTGTAAGAGTGGTGCCGAAGCGTACCATATCCATAATGGGTGTGCCTGTTTCCGTAACCTCGATTTTACCGTTGGGGTAAACAATGTAGGAGAGCTTTGCATCCTTCATGCCTACAGCGGAAATGCTTACGGTAATTTCTGCTCCCTTTGCTGTCTTCTGGATGCTTGTTGCCTTTGTTTTGAGGTTGTTTGATGCAAGCTTCCATGCGTGGAGAGGATGAACGGGGATGAGAGGAGGAACGAAGTTGATATAGTCAATGTCGTTGTCGGTGAGAGCTCTGTAATAGTTGGGGCGAAGCTCACCCTTGAGGTATTCCTTACCGTCCTTTACAAGTGAGGCGAGAAGCCCCTTCTTAAAGGTATAGGTGAAGCCATGACCCTTAACGGTGCATTCCTTTTCTGTGCCTTCAACGGTGATTGCGCCTTCTGAGGCTGCTTCGGCTTTTTCATCAGCCTTTTTGAGGATGAACTGGTCAAAGCCCTGCTCGTAGCCTGCCTTTGCAAAGCGGCAGTCGTCGCGGCGGATGAAGGAGAAGGTGATAATTACCTCGCCCTCGGGCATTTTTTCAATGCCGTAATCAAAGACGAATTCCATTTCGCTTAAGGGTGCAAGATTTTCAAAGGAGCTTCTCTTAAGAATTCCTTCCTTTATCTTCTCACCGTTTTCGGTGATGAGGTACTGAATATCAAACTTCTTAAGGTCGGAGAACATCTGCTTGTTCTTGAGAAGGAAAACGCCCTTTTCAAGGTCAACGGCCTTAATCTGGATTTCACAGTAAACCTTTCTTACCTCGTGAATTGAGGGATGCACCTTTCTGTCTGCGGTGATGATGCCGTTTGCGTTGAAGTAGGTGTTACTGCCTACGATTGCGCAGGTGTTATAGGGGGGCTTTATCCACAGATCCTTTTCGTTATAGTCTGTGCCGTAAAGCCACATATCTTCGCCGTTTTCGTTAACCTTATGGATAGCCTGGTCAACGAAGTCCCAGATGTAACCGCCGCAAAGATTGTCATACTTTTCGAAAGCATCCATATACTCCTGGAAGTTACCAAGACTGTTTTCCATAGCGTGTGCATATTCACAGAACACAACAGGCTTTGTATAAAGTGACTTATCAATAGGCTTACTGTCAGCGGCAAGTGCATTTGCAATATTGTCAAACCAGGAAATTGTAAGAGGCTCTTTTTTACCAAGCTTTTCAACCTGATCCTCTGTAGGATACATACGGCTGATAACATCACTCTTTGTAAAGTCAAAGTCACCCTCATAGTGGAACTGACGGGTGTTGTCAAGCTTAAGGGCTGCTTCCTTCATTCGCATAAAGTTGCTGCCGTCACCTGCCTCGTTACCGAGACTCCACATAAATACACAAGCGTGGTTTCTGTCACGAAGTACCATTCTTTCCATTCTGTCAATAACTGCGTCAGTCCACATTGGGTTGTCACCTGGAACACCCTTGCGACGAACACCGTGAGTTTCAAGGTCACATTCATCCATAACATAGAAACCATATTCGTCACAGAGTTCATAGAAATATGGGTCGTCAGGATAGTGAGAAGTACGAATTGAGTTGATATTCGCATTCTTCATAAAGTTTAAGTCCTGATGGTATCTTTCAGTAGGCACAGCCCAACCGTTATCAGGGTCAAAGTCGTGACGGTTAACACCACGAAGCATCAATGGTTTACCATTGAATAAGAACTTTTCACCGATGATTTCAACTTTTTTGAAACCGAAACGAATGCACTTATATGTAGTTTTGCCGTCAGCGGTAATACTGATAAGAAGTTTATAAAGATATGGACTTTCAGCAGACCATTTCTTTGGATTTTTTATAAGTTTGTTGAATTTAAGATTTGCAGAGCCATCAAAGTCTGCTTCACCTAAAAGAATTCTCTCGTCACCGTCAATGATTTCAGCCTTAACTGTAGCAGAGCCACTACCAGCATAATCATTGATTTTGATTTCAAGATTTGTGTTACTGTCTTTGTATTCTTTGTCAAGGTCAGTTGTTATGAAGAAGTCACGAACGCATTTCTTTGGTTCTGCGAACACATAAACTTCTCTGTAAAGTCCACAAAGAAGCCACATATCCTGATTTTCAAGATATGCACCGTCAGAAAAACGATAAACCTTAACTGCCACTCTGTTTGAACCTTTGCGAGCATATTTTGTAATGTCAAACTCGTGTGGTGTCATTGAGCCCTGTGAATAGCCAACAAATTCACCATTGAGATAAACTTCAATAGCAGATTTAGCAGCACCGAAATGTAAGAAAATCTCCTGACCGTCAAAATGCTCTGGCATATCGAAATCACGAACATAAATACCTATTTCTTGCATTGTGTGGTCAATAGATGGAATTTTGCTCTTGCTACGGCTTATTGCACGACAATATGTAGATGCATAATAGTAAGGATAACTTTCAGTATCCTGACCAATTTGCCAAACTGATGGCACAGTAATGTCACGCCAGAAAGACATATCAAAACTATCCTTATAAAAATCTGTAGGACAGTCGTTAAGTCCTCTCTGCCAATGGAATTTCCAAGTGCCGTTAAGAGTCATTTTTGAACTTGGCTCAACACGGTTTAATGCGTCAGCTTCATTATCATAAGAAAAGGCAATAACGTGACCGTCTTCCTTATTTCTTTTGATAATTGCAGGATTTTCCCAATCGTATTTGTAATTTCTCATAAGTTTAACTCCTTATCTGGAAATTTATGTTAACAAAAATATTACCTATATTATACATTATATAATAGCATTCGACAATAGCAAAATTAAAACTTTATAAAAGGGGAAAAATAGCTTTGAAAAAATTTCCAACTTTTTCAAATTCACTATTGACATATTGACTTGACTGGTCTATAATAATAAACTGCTATTAAAGTGGAATTGTATACGCTGGAGTATTTTGTGTATCGAAAAGTGTACCACAAAACACCTTGAAAATCAAGCGTATGCACCTTTAAAAATTTAGTAATCTCCACGCCTTTATATTATACTTATAATATAAGGCTCAGGAATAAAAAAACGAACGGAGAGTGATTAAGCCCTATGGTAAATGTCAAACCGGTAAAACTTGGCAGAAATACCCGTATGAGTTTCTCAAAGATTAATGAAGTTATGCAGATGCCTAACCTTATTGAAGTTCAGAAAAACTCTTACAAGTGGTTCCTTGAAACAGGACTTAAAGAGGTGTTCCGTGATATCGATGCAATCACCGATTACACAGGAAATCTCGAATTGACCTTTGTGGATTATCGCATGGACGATAAACCAAAGTACACAGTTAAAGAGTGCAAAGAAAGAGATGCAACATATGCAGCTCCACTCAGAGTAACTGCGCGTCTTCTCAACAAAGAGACAGGCGAGGTTAAAGAAAATGAAGTATATATGGGCGACTTCCCACTTATGACAGATAGCGGTACTTTCGTTATCAACGGTGCAGAGCGTGTTATCATTTCACAGCTTGTGCGTTCACCTAGCGTTTATTATGGTATGACTCATGATAAGACAGGTAAGGAACTTTACACAACAACTGTAATTCCAAACCGTGGTGCATGGCTTGAATACGAAACAGACCAGAATGACCTTTTCTATGTAAGAATAGATAAGAACAGAAAGATTTATATTACAACTTTCATTCGTGCATTGGGTCTTAGCTCAAACGACGAAATCCGTGAATTCTTCGGTTATGACGACAGAATTGAAGCAACTCTTGAAAAGGATACAACAGTTAACACAGAACAGGCACTTATCGAAGTTTATAAAAAGCTTCGTCCAGGCGAACCACCTGCACTTGAAACAGCACAGGCACACCTTGATGGTTTGTTCTTTGATGCACACCGTTATGACCTTTCTCGCGTAGGTAGATATAAATACAACAAGAAACTTGCAATTTCAGACAGAATTGCAGGTCATAAGGTTGCGCAACCAGTTGTTAGCCAGCTCACCGGTGAGATTATGGCAGATGCTGGTGATATGATTGACGAAAAACTTGCTTACAGAATTGAGCAAGAAGGTGTTGATACAGTAATTCTTGATGTTGACGGTAAAGAAGTTAAAGTTTACTCTAACGGAATGGTTGACATCGCTGAATATGTTCCAATGTTCACAGAAGAAGAACTCGAAGAAATCGGTATCAACGAAAAAGTCAGCTTCCCAGTTCTTATGGAAGTTCTTGACAAATGTGGCGACGATAAGGATGCTCTCGCAGAAGAAATGGCTCTTCGTGCAGATGACCTTATTCCAAAGCACATTGTTATTAACGATATTTTTGCATCAATCAACTATCTTAACGGTCTCGCATCAGGCGTTGGTGTAACAGATGATATCGACCACCTTGGCAATCGTCGTATCCGTTCAGTTGGTGAACTTCTTCAGAACCAATTCAGAATTGGTTTTGCAAGAATGGAAAGAGTTGTTAAAGAAAGAATGACTCTTCAGGGACAGGAGCCAGATAAGGTTACTCCTGCTGCTCTTATCAATATTCGTCCTGTAATGGCTGCAATCAAAGAGTTCTTTGGTTCATCTCCACTTTCTCAGTTCATGGACCAGACAAACCCACTTGCAGAACTTACACATAAGAGAAGACTTTCAGCACTCGGTCCTGGCGGTCTTTCTCGTGACCGTGCAGGCTTCGAAGTTCGTGACGTTCACTATTCACACTATGGTAGAATGTGTCCAATCGAAACTCCTGAAGGTCCAAATATCGGTCTTATCTCTTACCTTGCAACATTTGCAAGAATCAATAAATATGGCTTCATTGAAGCACCTTTCAGAAGAATTGACAAAAAGACAGGCACAGTTCTTCCTGAAGTTGACTATATGACAGCTGATGTAGAAGATAACTACATCGTTGCTCAGGCTAACGAACCACTTGACGAAAATGGTAAATTCATCAATACAAAACTCACAGCTCGTTGCAGAGAAAACTTCCTTGAAGTTGCAACAACAGAAGCAGATTATATGGACGTTTCTCCAAAGATGGTCGTTTCAGTTGCTACTGCAATGATTCCATTCCTTGAAAACGACGACGCTAACCGTGCTTTGATGGGTTCAAACATGCAACGTCAGGCAGTTCCACTTCTTAAAACAGAATCTCCAATCGTTGGTACAGGTATGGAATACAAGGCAGCTGTTGACTCAGGTACAG
>CALEJD010000104.1 GCA_937898195.1 uncultured Clostridia bacterium
TGTGAAGCAGAAGCACCGACCGAACCGGCAGGTGAGACTCGCCAGCCCCTACGAATTTCATCCCGACAAATTCAAATTTGTGCATAAAAAATGAGAGGGCGTCTTATACCCTCTCAACATTTTTTATTTTTTGATTACTGATATGTAAATATGCGCTGGGATGAGAAGAAAAACTATCCAAGCCATATTCCAAAGTGAGAATAACATTCCTAACAACACATAAATTGATGCGGTTGCCAATATGGTTGAAACTGTTGTTAATGCCATTCTGACACCACGCTTTACAACGGATTTTGATGCAGAATAGAGTGTGAATGACAACACCAATGTAAATATCACCCACGCTGTTGCCCACCATTTGCCACCTATGGCAATGCCACCAACTGCGTAAATTGCAACTGCTACAAGCAATAATATCGGTGAGAGTTTCAAGAGTTTATTGTCTTTTTTCTCTGTTGCTTTTTCACTCTTTTCTACTTTGACAGGCTCATTACCCAAAAGCTCGTCAAGACTCATTCCATAAAGTTCTGCGAGAGCTATAAGGTTATCTGTATCGGGTGATGCTTCTGCTCTCTCCCATTTTGAGATTGACTGACGGCTTAAACCCAATTTCTCTGCTAATGCTTCTTGGGATAGCTTATTCTCTTTTCTAAGAGATACAAGGCGGTCTGCGAGTTTAATATTCATTAAGCCGCACCCCCTGTTAGTCTATCCTTATTCTCATTCCAGAATTTTGAATGTTCTTCATAAGTTTCTGAATATTTAGACTCATAAGGTGGGACTGTGCCGATAATGAAATAGAGATAGTTTGTATCAGCAGGATTAAGTGCTGCATCGATTGATGCCATTCCCGGATTACAGATTGGCCCCGCCATAAGTCCTTCACAACGATAAGTATTATAATAGTATTTGAAATGGTCGATTTTGTCAGGATAAATATATTCAATTACGCCTGTGCAATATTTAACTGTCGGGTCGCATTGGAATTTCATTTTCTTATCAAGACGATTATGAAGCACTGATGAAATCATTGGTCTGTGTTCAGGCAAAAAGGCTTCTTTCTCGATAAGTGACGCCAAAGTGAGCAACTGATGAAGATTGAAGCCACTATTTCTAACACTAATCATAAATGTATCGTCGAATTTTTGTTTTGTGCCATTCAAGAACATTTTGATAATATCTTTGGCTGTTGCATTTTTAGGAATATCATAAGTTAGGGGGAAGAAATATCCTTCAAGATAGAAGCACACATTTTTAGCACTCTGCAAGTCGTTCAAAAACGGATACTGAGTCAAATCAAGCCAATCTTTATAGCTCTGACAAGCATCAATAAACTCTTTTGATGTGCAAAGCCCCTTATCTTCTAAAAGCCAAGAGATTTTCACAAGAGTATATCCTTCTGGGATTGTCACCTTTACTGTTGGCACTTGTGTTGTGCTTTCTGTTGTTGACTCAGTTGTATTTTTTGTTGTTGATTCTGTTGTGCTTTCAGTCGTCGTTTCAATTATCTCATCCCCTTTACAAGCTGAGAATGAAAATATGAATGAAAATACAAGTAATAATGCAATAATTCGTTTAGTCATAGTAAATCCTTTGTTTTTAAAATATATACTATTATAATACAATAAATCTTATAAAAAAACAAGACGGACAGTACATTTCTATACTGTCCGTCATTATTAATTTAGAAATTAATATTTCTTTCTTGCCACATAAGATGTGTGAAGAATTTCGTGAGCCTTGTGGCTACCTGGTTTGCCAAGATACTCTGTATAAAGAGTCTTGATTGCTTCATTTTCGTGTGACTTTCTAACTGCGTTGTTTCTGTCAGCTGTGTAAAGAGCTTCTGCACGACGAGCTTTAAGGTCAACGAAGTTATGAACAACTGCGTGTTGAATTGGCTGGCCACCACCGTTGATACAACCACCTGGGCAACCCATAATCTCAACGAAGAGATATTCGCTTGTGCCTGCTTTAATCTGGTCCATAAGAACTTTTGCGTTCTTTGTGCCAGAAGCTACTGCAACTTTAATCTTCTTGCCTGCAACGTCATATTCAGCTTCTTTAACGCCTTCCATACCACGAACTTCTGTAAAGTCAACGTCTTCGAGAGTTTCACCTGTGAGCTTTTCAACTGCTGTACGAAGAGCAGCTTCCATAACACCACCTGTTGCACCGAAGATTGTTGATGCACCTGTGCTTTCGCCGAATGGCTGGTCAAATTTTTCATCAGGAAGATGTTTGAAGAAGATACCTGCGCTTTCAATCATACGAGCAAGTTCTCTTGTTGTAAGAGCAACGTCAACGTCAGGATAACCTGATGCATTCTGGTTATCACGCTTTGTTTCAAATTTCTTTGCTGTACAAGGCATAATACCAACAACAAACATATTCTTAGGGTCAATGCCCATCTTTTCAGCGTAATATGTCTTCATAACTGCACCAAACATCTGTTGTGGTGATTTACAGCTTGAAAGGTGACCAATCTGGTCTGGATAGTAATGTTCACAATACTTAATCCAACCTGGTGAGCAAGATGTAATCATTGGAAGAGTGCCACCATTCTGAACTCTTTCGATAAGCTCATTTGCTTCTTCCATAATTGTAAGGTCAGCAGCAAAGTCTGTATCGAATACTTTATCGAAACCAAGACGACGAAGTGCTGCAACCATTTTGCCTTCAACATTTGTACCGATGTGCATACCGAATGCTTCACCGAGTGTTGCACGAATTGATGGAGCTGTCTGAACAATAACGAACTTTTCAGGGTCGTTGATTGCTGCAAGAACTTCAGCTGTGTTATCTTTTTCAACGATAGCACCTGTTGGGCAGTTAACAATACACTGACCACAAGAGATACAAGAAACGTCTGCAAGGTCTTTATCAAATGCTGAACTTACGTGAGTATCAAAACCACGAGCATTAGCACCGATAACTGAAATACCCTGCTGGTCGCAAGCTGCGATACAACGACGGCAAAGGATACACTTATTGTTATCTCTAACCATATGTGCTGCTGAATCGTCAAAGTTATATTTGATGATTTCGCCATCGAATCTGCCTTCATCTTCAACGCCGAACTCTTTGCAGAGCTTCTGAAGTTCACAGTTACCACTGCGCACACATGAGAGACATTTTCTATCGTGAGTTGAAAGGATAAGTTCAAGAGTCATTTTTCTTGAATGTCTTACTCTTTCTGTATTTGTGTAAATTTCCATTCCCTCTGCAACAGGGAATACGCAAGCAGTAACAAGACTTCTTGCACCCTTAACTTCTACCATACAGATACGGCAAGCACCGATTTCGTTGATGTCTTTAAGGTAGCAAAGTGTAGGGATTTCTATACCTGCATATCGAGCAGCTTCAAGGATTGTGCTACCCTTTGGTACAGAAAATGATTTGTCGTTAATTTTAATGTTTACCATAATTTAGCACTCTCCTTACTTTTTAATAATTGCGCCGAACTTACAAGAATCCATACAAACGCCACACTTGATACATTTATTTGCATCAATTGTGTGTGGGTTCTTAACTGTACCGCTGATAGCACCAACTGGGCACTTTCTTGAACAGAGTGTACAACCCTTACAAGCGTCAGCAACGATTTCATATTTAACAAGTTTCTTACAAACACCTGCTGGACAAGTTTTGTCAACAATGTGAGCAATGTATTCTTCACGGAAGAATTTAAGTGTTGCAAGAACAGGGTTTGGAGCAGTTTGTCCAAGACCACAGAGTGAGTTTTCTTTGATGTAGTAGCAAAGTTCTTCAAGTTTATCAAGGTCTTCGAGAGTTGCTTTACCATCAGTAATCTTTTCGAGCATTTCACGAAGTCTCTTTGTACCAACACGGCAAGGTGTACACTTACCGCAAGATTCATCAACTGTGAAGTCAAGGAAGAACTTAGCAATGTCAACCATACAGTTGTCTTCGTCCATAACGATAAGTCCACCTGAACCCATCATACAGCCGATTGCTGTAAGGTTATCATAGTCGATTGGTGTGTCCATAAGAGATGCAGGAATACAACCACCTGAAGGACCACCTGTCTGAGCAGCCTTGAATTTCTTTCCGTTTGGAATACCGCCACCGATTTCGTCGATAACTTCACGAAGTGTTGTACCCATTGGAACTTCAACAAGACCTGTGTTGTTGATTTTACCACCAAGAGCAAAAACTTTTGTACCCTTTGATTTTTCTGTACCCATTGATGCGAACCAGTCAGCACCCTTGAGAATAATCTGTGGGATATTTGCAAATGTTTCAACGTTATTTTCTGTTGTTGGCTTGCCAAAGAGACCTTTAACTGCTGGGTATGGAGGACGAGGTCTTGGCTCACCACGGTTACCTTCGATTGATGTCATAAGAGCTGTTTCTTCACCACAAACGAAAGCACCAGCACCAAGACGAATGTGAAGGTCAAAGTCGAAACCTGAATCGAAAATGTTTTTACCTAAAAGGCCATATTCTTTAGCCTGGTCAATAGCAATCTGAAGACGAGCAACTGCGATTGGATATTCAGCACGAACATAAACATAACCTTCAGTAGCGCCTGTTGCATAACCACAAATAGCCATTGCTTCGATAATGCAGTGTGGGTCACCTTCAAGAACTGAACGGTCCATAAATGCACCTGGGTCACCTTCGTCAGCATTACATACAACATATTTCTGGTCAGCAGCGTTAGCAGCTGTAAAGCTCCATTTAAGACCTGTTGGGAATCCGCCGCCGCCACGGCCACGAAGTCCTGAATCTTTAACGATTTGAATAACCTGTTCAGGTGTGTATTCTGTTAAACACTTAGCGAGTGCCTGATAACCGTCATAAGCTATGTATTCATCAATATTCTCTGGGTCAATAACACCGCAGTTACGAAGAGCAACACGCTCTTGCTTTGCATAGAATGTTGTGTCATTAAGAGATTTGATTTCGTCTGGTGTTACTGTTTCATCATAGAGAAGACGAGTAACAATTCTACCTTTAAGAAGGTGTTCTTCAACGATTTCAGGAATATCTTCAACCTTAACCTGTGAATAGAAGCTTCCTTCTGGGTAAACAATCATAATTGGGCCGAGAGCACAAAGTCCAAAACAACCTGTTCTGATAACTTTGATTTCTTCACTTAAACCTTTTTCAGCAATTTGAGCTTCAAGTGCCTCAATAATTGCTGCGCTGTTTGAAGAGGTACAACCGGTACCGCCGCAAACAAGTACGTGTGAACGATACATTATGTTTCCTCCTTATTTAACTGTATATTCGACAACAGGATTACCGTTAACGATGTGTTCATTAACAACCTTTGCCACTTTATCAGCTGTCATTTTAACATAAGTTACTTTTTCTTTGCCTGGTTGGATTACTTCAACGATTGGCTCATATTGGCACATACCGATACAACCTGTCTGTGAAACTGTAACCCCTTTAAGATTTCTTTTTGCAACTTCATCAACGAATGCGTTAAGAACTGGACGAGCACCTGCTGCGATACCGCAAGTAGCCATACCAACAACAACTCTAATTGCGTCGTCGCCTGTGTCTTCACGAACTGTCATCTTCTGCATTGTTGCTTCTTTAATTGCCATAAGTTCTGCAAGAGTTTTCATTTATAGAGCACCTCCGTGTTTTCTTTAATAAATTCAAGTATCCACTGTGAAACTTCATAAGTATCAAGTGGAACATCACCCAAAATTGCTTTGAGTTCTCGGGTATCACAAACGAATTCTTTTTTGTCAACTTTGTGTTTATAAACAAAGTCACGGTCAGTATTCATTGTGATAAGCATTTGAATTGTTGATGCCACATCACCAAGTGGAGTGAAGTCAACACTATCTGTCTTAAATATTGCTCGGATTTGAGTTCCAACTCCTAATTCCGACTCAATTTCAAGATTGCCACCCGTCTGCTCTGCTGCCATTTTAAAAAGTGGAATACCCATGCCAACCTTTCGAGTTGTTCTTGTTGTAAAGAACGGGTCAATTACACTTTTAACTTGGGTTTCACTCATACCCTTGCCGTTATCATAAATACCAATGAGCAAAGTGTGTTCAACAGTATTCTCTGCAATCTCAATAGTTATAAGTGATGCATTTGCAGTTATTGAATTCTGGGCAATATCTAAAATGTTTAGAGATAGTTCTCTCATTATGCCATATATTTTTCAAGAATACCTGGGATATCGTCACCTGTGAGCTTACCGTAAACTTCGTCGTTAACTGTAAGAACAGGAGCAAGTCCGCAAGCACCGATACAACGACAAGCTTCAAGAGAGAATTTGCCGTCTGGTGTACATTCGTCAGGACCGATTCCAAGTTTTTCTGAAATTCTGTCAACAAGGTCTTGTGCACCCTTAACATAACAAGCTGTACCAAGACAAACTGAAATGTTGTATTCACCTTTTGGTGAAAGTGAGAACTGTGCATAGAAGGTTGATACGCCATAAACTTTTTCAAGCGGAACATCCATACCCTCTGCAATCATTACCTGAACCTCATAAGGAAGATATCCGTAAATACCTTGTGCTTCTTGCATTACATGCATGAGCATACTTTTATCGTCCTTATTTGCTTCAATAACAGCCTTAAGCTGTTCTTCTTGTTCCTTTGTTCCCTTAAATGGAATGGAACTTAATTTTTTGAGCATTTTAGGTTTCCTCCTTTTAAAATAACGGTAATTTCCATTACCCCTTAGAATACTTTTTATGCGACAAAAACTGCCACAAACACACAAAAATTCATTATAATCGTGTATGTTAAAATTATAACAGAGTTTGACGAGAATGTCTATTATTTTTTTGTTCTTTTTACATATTTATTAGTATTATTATTTTTTATTATATATATGGGCATTTTTTTGTTGTTATTGACAAAGAACTAACAGCGATTTCATTATGTCGGTAGCGTCTTCAAGGGAATTTATTGAAACTGATGACACCGAAAAGGCAATTTCACCATTTTCACCTGAATTTATTACAGAAATTCCCTTTTGAAAAAGGAATTTGCAAATCTGCTCATTTGTAAGTCCTAAATCAAAAACACAACGAATATAAAGTGGTGAATCGGACTTTAAAATTTTCACTTTTTTACCAAATTTTTGCAAGAGTAAGTCACAAAGCATTTTTGACTTTTGCATATATAGTTTTCGTGATTTTCTGATTTGAGAATTCAAGTGACCGTCGCGGATATAACTGCAAAGTGCTATCTGGTCAACCTTGCCCACAGTCTGATTATAAAGTTCTCTTTTCTGCTTATATTCATCAAGAAAAGCGTCGGGCAAAATCATAAAACTTATTCGGATTGATGGTAATAAAAGTTTAGAAAATGTGCCCAAATACACAACATTTTCACCACCGTCAAGACCTTGAAGCGACGGGGTTGGACGGTTAAAATAACGGAACTCGCTACCATAGTCATCTTCAATTATAATTTTGTTATTTTCTCGCGCAAATTCAACAAGTGAAAATCTTTCTTGCACCGTCATTGTGTCGCCTGTTTTGCCCCTATATGACGGTGAAACATAGAGAATATTGCTCTTTTCTTTTGACGAAATTTTATAGCCATAGTCTTTAAAAATTGTCATACCTTGCTTATAGTTTTCATCATCAAAGCATACAGATTTTCGACTTTTAAGCAAAGGGCAAAGAACATTAAGAAGTGCTTGCACACCTGCACCAATTACAATGTTTTCTTCGTTACATACACAGTTTCTTGTTTCTTGCACATATTTTGCAATTTCACTGCGAAGTTCCATTTCGCCCTGTGGCTCACCATAGAAAAGCAGTTTTTCGGTCTGCCGCAAGGCGCTTTTTACATAGCGTCGCCAGATATCCATATTAAAACTTTCACTGTCAACACCCGACGAAGAAAAGTCATAGATAATCTTATTTTCATTATCTTTTTTTATCTCTTTTGGAATTGATGTTTTTGGGCTTACTCCCCTTTTTGACACATAATATCCACTTTGACTTTTGGGCATTATGTAACCGTCATCACAAAGGCACATAAACGCAGACTCAACTGTTGTTTTGCTCACATTTCTCTCTTCTGCACAACGACGAATTGACGGCAATTTCGTACCCTCTGTCAGTTTGCCATCTTCGATTAAATTTTTATAATAATCATAAATCTGCATATATAATTTTTCGTTTTTCACCATTAACTGTCCCCTTAAAAATTCTAAAATTTGTATATTTTATTAAAGACACTTTTAGTATATTATATACTCATAACAGAAACAAATCAAGGGGTGAAAACAATGAAAAGAATAGCAGTTATCAACGACCTTTCGGGCTTTGGAAAATGCTCACTTTCTGTGTCGTTGCCCATTCTCTCTGCTATGGGTATTGAATGCAACCCCATACCCACTGCAATTCTTTCAAATCAGACGGGATTTGACAATTTTCACTCTGTAGATTTCACCGACCATTTAACCCCATATATTGATGTGTGGAAAAAGCTAAATGTGCAATTTGATGCTATTTTAACTGGTTATCTTGCAAGTGAAAAACAAGTTGATATTATTCTTGATTTTATCGACCGTTTCGGCAAGAATTCACTTGTCTTTGTTGACCCTGTTATGGCTGACGATGGTGTTTTATATGACACCTATGACGAAAGGCTTTGCGAAAAGGTGAAATTGCTTACAAAAAAAGCAAACATCATTACACCAAATCTTACTGAATTATGCATTCTCTGCGATGCAGATTATAACGAAGTAATCAAAAATCCAGAGAATATTGGCGGTTTAGCCTCATCTCTTTTATCTGAAACAACAGAAATAGTTATTGTAACTGGTGTTAAAACCGAGTCTTCAATTACGAATATTGTAGTTGAAAAAGATGGTGTAAATATTGTCAAAACGCCACTTTTAAATGGTAGTTATTCTGGCACAGGTGACATTTTTTCAAGCGTTGTATGTGGTGGAATTACCAGGGGAAGGAGTGTTTTTGATGCGGTGACTCTTGCAACAGACTTTATTTATTGCTCAATAATAAATACTCCCACAAAGCTCGATTACGAGCCAAACGGAGTAAATTTTCAAAAGAAATTGGAGATGCTTATAAATGCAAAATAAAAAATCCCTTTTAAAAATAACTTATACGGCAATTTTCACTGCTATTATTATGCTTTGCACAATGTTAATTAAGTTTTCAACGGGGCTTGGTGAAGGGTATATCCATTTTGGTGATTGCTTTATTTATCTTTCAGCTTGTGTATTACCTTTCCCCTATTGTCTTGTGGCAAGTGCCATTGGTGGTGCTTTGGCAGATATTCTTGGTGGATATGCCGTGTGGGCAATTCCAACAGCAATTATAAAAATCTTGATTGCATTACCTTTTATGGCAATTTGCAGAAGAAACAAGACAGCAAAAATACTTAATATAAAAGTTGCATTGATGACTATTATTTCAGGTGTAATTTCAATTATTGGATATTTTATTGCAGAATGTATTCTCTACTCAGTCCCATCGGCAACGCTTTCAATACTTGGTAACACTATTCAAGCTGTTTCAAGCGGAATTCTCTTTATAATTGTCGCAGGTGCACTTGATAAAATGAATTTTAAATCTCGAATTTTTAAAGGAGTTTAAATATGACAGATATTGTTTATACTTATGGAAATCAGGCTTACTTAAATATTACTAACGCTTGCCCTTGCAGATGCACTTTCTGTATCCGTAACAATGGTGACAGCGTTGGTGAAGCCACAACCTTATGGTTTGACCATAATCCAACTATCGAAGAAATCAAAAGCGAAATTGACAAGTTTGATTTTTCTAAATACAACAACTCAATTATTATTTGTGGTTATGGCGAGCCAACTTGTGCGCTTAATAATATGCTCGAAGCTTGTAAATATTTAAAGAGTAAGGGAATAAGTATTCGTCTTAACACAAATGGGCTTTCAGATTTAATCAACAAGAGAGAAACTGCAAAAGAAATCTGCAAAGTGATTGATTCTGTTTCAATCAGTCTTAATGCCCCAACTTCAGAAAAATATGATGCAGTTACCCGCGCATCATTCGGTGAAAAAGCATTTGATGCAATGTTAAAGTTTGCAAAAGAGTGTAAGGCATTCGGCATTCCAGCAAAGCTCACAGTTGTTGATGTAATAAGTAAAGAAGATATTGAAGATTGCAAAAAACTTTGTGAAGAAATCGATATTCCATTGAGAGTTAGAGAATATACAGCAGAATAATACAAAGCTTTGCTTTGTAATGAAGTAAATCCTTACGGATTTATGAAGTATCTTACGATATGAAGTAGCGTTGCTATGAAGTACACCTTGCGGTATATGAATGGATTTACTTTACTTCATATTTACACAGCAAATACTTCATAATTGAAAATTACTTCATATTGCGTAGCAATACTTCATCAAATTTGTAGAAACTATGTCCACACTATCCCGCTTTTTATAACATAGAAAAATCCCCCGAGTTCATACTCAGGGGATTTTCTTTTAGGTGTGAAAGGAGTTTCAAAATGAAAACACTCGATAAAATCTATTATGCTACTGTTGAGTTTCTGCGTGGTGCTTTGGTTTGTGAGCTATAAACTCTCAAGTGTTCGCCACGCTGGACTGCTTTTTTATGGTTATGGATTCTGATTGCACGACGAATGTGACCAAGCACTATTCTTCTCACCGCTTGTTCAAAAGCGATAACCTTATCTTCGTGCATAAAGCCATAAATCAAGAGTCCTGATACTAAAAGTTCTATAAAAGTTGTGATTGCAAATGTTGTTGACATAAAATCTACCTCCGATTTCTTATTCGTCCATACCGAACAAACTTGAACAAATGTTCTTTACAAGTCATATTATAGACCAAAATTTCAAAAAGTCAATACAAATGTTCGTAAAATTTTATATATCAGTCCGTATTTTTGGACATATATTTCAAGTTTTATACTATTATTTCCTTTTGTAAGCCTATGCTAACACAACATATTGTGTTTGTCAATATGTTTTTGCACAAAATATACGATTTTTAAGAATTTTTGCAAGATTTTTAATAAAAATGAAATTTTTCGTTCATTTGTTCGATAAAAATCAAAATTTCAAACAAAAGAATTCGACTAATTAGGGTTTGTAGAACAGAACGCAGAGTGCAAAGTACAGAGTGCAGAGTGTCGGAACTGCGTTGCAATTATAGATATAACCAATTTGGTACGTTGTAGGGGTCGGCG
>CALEJD010000105.1 GCA_937898195.1 uncultured Clostridia bacterium
ACAGTTTCAGCACCAGAGGAAATATTTGAACTGTACCGTAAAGCTGATATTGATAGGCTTATGAAAAGTCATAATGTTACAAGACTTCATTTTGTTGGTGTTGACATGTTGTCATATATTTGCGATGACAGACTTGATCTTTTAAGCAACCGTGAATTTGAGGAATATATGAAATTTCTCTCTAATCTTTGTGAGCGTGAGGATTGTGTTGGTTTATCTATACATATGCTTGATGTGTTTAAGAAGAATAGTTAGAGATTCCTTTTTTATGACAAAATTAGCTCAACAGTATTCGCCTGTTTGTCGCTCACTTGCTAATATTCTGCTAATTTCCTGCTAATGGGATTTTCCACAAAATCTTGCTAATTGAAAAGGCGGTTGTTGTATCCATTGTTTTAAATCAACTATTTAATGTAAAGTGTATATATTAGATTGAATTTAGTATAGCGTTTGTGATATAATCAATTCAAAGAATAAATTAAAGGAGAATTGATATGGGTTTATTTGATATGTTACAAAAGGAAGAAAAACAACAGAAACCTATTTCAATGTTGAATATAGGTTCTTGGGTAACACAATACAGCGCAGGTTATTGGAAGGTTGTAAATATTTTTCCTAAATATGCGGATGAAGATTACAGTTATGAAGGAAAGTCTTGGAAAAAGGGAGACCGTCTTGGCGAATGGGTGATATTGAAAAAAGGCTTTACAAATAAAATGAAACCTAGCAACGCATGTGAGTTTGTTGATTCGCAGTGGTGCAAACCTGTATCAAATGACGTTATAGAAGCTATTGAAGCAGAATTTGAAAAGAATCCAAAAGCAAAACAAAAATTTGATAATGCTCCTGACATGCCAAATCCTTCTATAGCAAGTATATGGTTAAATCTTTCTGATGAACAAGCGGAATCTTTTTTAGAAATTATATCGAATATGCCTGAACGATTCACTATGGAAGAATTTTGGGTATATGCAGATAGTTATCATAAGTACGTAGTTGACCCGTCAAATGCTACACACATTTTGAATATGTGTAGTTATTTGTGGGAAATCAATGACAATTTTGAGCCACTTCACTTCAGAGCAGAAATAAAGAAACTTTGATTTATTATTTATATTTTTATTATATGTGTAAAGATTAGTTTTAAAACGACAATATGTTACAGCAATTACATACTGTCGTTTTCCTTTTTTAAGCCCTTTGCTAATTGCCTGCTAATATGAACAGTTAAAATCAAATGATATTTTATAGTTTTTCTTGGTAAAAGAATAACAGCATAATAAATGAAGAAGCAAGAAACAGTGGGATTTTTAGGGCTTTTATGAGCTTAAAATGCCACCCACCCCCCGAACTCCTAAGACTTAGATGCAGGTTCGATTCCTACTACGGGTGCCAAAATCTCGTACACTTTTGTGTATGAGATTTTTATTTTCACTCAAAACTTTTCCCAGAATTCACAAAAAAATTACACAACAGAGTGTTGAAAAACTTATATAGAATATAGTATAATATTTTTGTTAAAATTTGTTATACTTTTTGGAGGTTGCTATGAGAAATATTAAAGTTATCAATGACAATTGGCTTTTCTCAAAAAACGCTAAATCTGCTCCGTCAAATCTTCCAACAGATTGGGAAGCTCTTAACCTTCCTTTCACTTGGAACGGCAAAGACGGTCAGGACGGTGGCAATGACTATTACAGAGGCACTTGCTATTTCGCAAAAGAAATCAAGGCTCAGGATTTACCCGATGGCGCAGTTAAATATCTTCAATTCGACGGTGTAAACTCTTCTTGCGTTGTTTTCTGGAACGGCAAAGAAATCACAAAGCACGATGGTGGTTATTCAACTTTCCGTGTAGAAATCAAAGATATTAAAGACACCAACTTGCTCGTTGTTGCAGTTGACAACTCTGCAAATGACAGAGTTTATCCACAGAATGCTGACTTTACATTCTATGGCGGTATTTATCGTGATGTTAGTGTAATTGGTGTTCCTGAAAATCACTTTGACCTTGATTATTATGGCTCACCTGCTATTATGGTTACACCTGAAATCAACGGTGCGGACGCCAAAATCAAAATTGAAACATTCTTCAAAAACGAAGACTGCAAGGTTCGTTATGAAATTATTGCTGACGGCGAAGTTATTGCTTCAAAAGAAGACGATGACGATGTAGAAATCGAAATTAAGAATGTTCACCTTTGGGATGGTCTCGCTGACCCATATCTTTACACAGCAAAGGCAACTTTAATCTGTGATGGTGAAGAAGTTGACTGCGTTTCAACAAGATTCGGTTGCCGCACATTCAAAATTGACTCTGAAAAAGGCTTTATTCTCAATGGTCGTGAATATCCACTTCGCGGTGTTTCTCGTCATCAAGACAGACCAGATGTTGGTAACGCACTTACACCTGAAATGCACAAAGAAGACCTTGATTTGATTCTTGAAATGGGTGCAAATACAATTCGTCTTGCTCACTATCAGCATTCACAAGTTTTCTACGACCTTTGTGACGAAGCAGGTCTTGTGCTCTGGGCTGAAATTCCATATATTTCAAGCCATATGCCAACAGGCTATGATAACACAATTTCACAGATGAAAGAGCTTGTAGCACAAAATTACAATCACCCATCAATCGTTGTATGGGGACTTTCAAATGAGATTACTATTGCGGGTTCAACCCCAAATCTCATTAAAAACCACAACGATTTGAATGACCTTGTTCATAAGATGGATAAAACTCGTCTTACAACTATTGCGGCTGTTTCAATGTGCTCACCTGACGACGAATATGTTCACATTTCTGATGTTGTTTCATATAACCACTATTTCGGTTGGTACGGCGGTTCAACAGATATGAATGGTCCTTGGTTTGACGATTTCCACAAGAAATATCCTAACAAGCCAATCGGTATTTCTGAATATGGTTGTGAAGCTCTTGACTGGCACACATCAACACCGACTCAAGGTGACTATACAGAAGAATATCAGGCATATTATCACGAAGAACTTATCAAGCAGATTGCTGACAGACCTTATCTCTGGGCAACTCACGTGTGGAATATGTTTGACTTTGCCGCTGATGCTCGTGCAGAGGGTGGCGAAAACGGTATGAACCACAAGGGTCTTGTTACATTCGACAGAAAATACAAGAAAGACTCTTTCTATGCATATCAGGCTTGGCTTTCAGATAAACCTGTGCTTCACCTTTGTGCAAAGAGATATATCGACCGCGTTGAAGATGTAACAAAGGTTACTGTTTATTCTAACCAACCAGAAGTTGAACTTTTTGCAAATGGCGTAAGCGTTGGCAAGCAGACAAAGGGTAAATATCCATTCTTCTATTTTGAAGTTAAAAACGAAGGCAGAACTGAACTTAAAGTTGTTGCAGGTGACCTTGAAGACACAGCAACAATCAACAAGGTTGATACACCAAACGAAGCTTACATAATGAAAGAAGAAGGTCAGGTTATCAACTGGTTTGAAATCAGCACTCCTGACGGATACCTTTCAATTAATAACACCATTGGTGATATTATGAGCACATTTGGCGGAAAACTTGTAATGGTTAAATTCCTTATGATGCTCAAAAACACAATGGGCGGTGGCAAAGACGAAAACGGCGAAGAGAAAAAAGGCGGTGGCGGAGTAATCGGCGGATTTAAGATTACACCTACAATGCTTAAAAACATTTATGGTATGGCTAAAGGCTTTACAATTAAACGTTGTTTCTCAATGCTCGGTGGTGGATTTACAAAAGAACAAATCCTTGAACTCAATGCTAAACTCAACAAAGTTAAAGCACCAAAGAAAAAATAAACAATAAAATGAAAGGGATGCCCAACGGCATCCCTTTCATTTTATTTTGAGTGTTTTAAGATATTCTTTTTGTTCCTTTGTTATGCGATAACTTTCAACTGCTTTTTGAATTGCTTTATTGTGCACCCATTTGTTGAATTTTTGCTTTTCTATATACGGAATGACTATATCCCAACGGCTTGCAAGTGCCGTTGCAATATACCAAGCTATAGCCATATTGATATAGTATTCGTCAGACTTAATGCTCAAAAGCAGATTTAGATGCTTTTTATCTAAACGCTCATTCATAAAGAATTTCATTAAAGTTACAATGGCAAATCTTACGGTATAAATATGCTCCGACTTTGCCCATTCTTCTATTTTTTCATAAAGTTTTTCGGTATTTGTTCCTAAAACTTTTGGCGTCATCATATCACAGGTTGCCCAGTTATCAATAAATAGTAGAAATTTGTCTAAAGCAAAAATACACTCATCAAAATCTTTAGTTTGCTCAATTAAAAAAGCGTGAAGATTATCTTCTTCATAATATTTGTGGGGCAGAGTTTTGAGAAAATCTGCCTTTAAATCTGATTTGTTCAATTCTTTTGCAAGTTTTCTTAAAACAGGCACACGCACACCGATTATTTTATCTTTGCAGACGGTGGGCATAAGCTTTGAGTGAAAATCACGATAGCCCAAATCTTGCAACTGAAAAAGTTTCTCTTGAATTGGTGTCATATCAATACAAGGTCTTTGAAAGAATGAAACAAGTCCAGAGAGCAATAACAAAAAGTCCTTCTGCTGGAATTGCAAGTTTTGTATATGGGCATTTCCAACCCTTGTCAACGAAAAGAAAGATTGTTCTTGTTACAAAAACTGTTGTTGAGAAGAAAAGTCCGCCAATCATTGAATAGTATGGAGTGCCCAGAGCGAGCATAAGGAAAAGTAAAAATCCACCCAATGCACCTGAAATACCACCATAATAAACACGAATTTCAGTTTTGCCCGCATTGTCAACAGGCTTGATTGAAAAACTTTCTGCATTTTTAAGTGGACTAATAATAAATACAATTGCCATACCAAAGAAATAGAGAATAAGACCTATTGTGGCAACGGCAGCTGGAATATTTGACATTAAAATTTCTTTCATAAGGATTCTCCTTTATGCGTTTACTGTTTCTTTAACTTGTTTTTTGTCAAAGAATGATGTGAAATTGATAATAAATAACAACGCATAGGCTACCCACATAGGTAAGTTTTCAATAAAGGCACTCTTACCGACTGTTACCAAAAGCACAAGCATAAGTATAAGGACAGCCACGAAAATAATTGTTGCAATTATATATTTTTTATCTTTTTGTTTACATTTGTGGAACAAGAAAATAATCACACCAGCCGCACCTAAAAATGCAAATATGAGAGCAGTCGCCCAGTGACCTAAACAACGAGCTGTCATAACAAGGTCAAGACCCGCTGATGGCACGTTAACTGTTACATAGATTGCTGCACAGCCTAATGATGTGACAATTACACCGGCTTTGCCTTGATAGTCATTTTTACGATACATATAAAGAGTATTTGTAAAAATTGAAAGGGAAGCTAAAACGCCCCACATTTTAAAAGGCCAAGGGTAGCGAAGTCCGAGCATACTTGCAGTAACATCAGTTAAAATATTGCCAAACTGCTGTGGAAAAGGCAAAAATCCGTACCAAGTGATAAACACAAAACCAGCAATAAGGTTTGCAACACAGAAAACCGTTGTTGCTTTTGTAAGCTTATCTGCAAAAAGAATTTTTCTTATAAATAAGGCATATAAGAAAAGAAGTGCAGTTGAGCCGATTACCCAGAGCCAATAAACTGTTGCGTTAGCATATAAGGGTTCATAAAGCATACCGTCAAATTTTGCAATAAACTCTTCTGCCGGCAAAGCCATATCTGCATCTGTTGGAATTATGTATGGATATTGGTCCCAGCTCATAACAAATGCCATCCAAAGACCATAAATAACGGCAATAACAGCCCACAATCCCGTATAAGTTTTCATCATTTTGTTTTTCATAAGTATCACCTCATAGGATTATTGTAGCACCAAAAAAGAATAAAAGCAATAAAAAAGGACTACCTTGGGGTCTCTCAGTTAGGGATTTAATAGCCTTAAATCAATGATTTTGGCACATAACTTCGTTAAAATGCTTGAAATCCGTCAGGATTCCTACGCATTTATGCCTTGTTCTGCGCTCAAACTTATAAGATTTAAGGTGCAAAGCAGTTTTAATCCATATAATTTTCGTTTAGACAAAATGATAAAAGCCTCGCAAGA
>CALEJD010000106.1 GCA_937898195.1 uncultured Clostridia bacterium
ACAAGTCATTTTGCACAAAATTAACACTTGCGCGCCTGTCGTTTTTGTCTATTATGCACAAAGATTTTCCATTCCAATCGAATTGGATAACAAAAAATTTACAATTCCAATCGATTGGAAACACTTGACATTCGGGTTAAAATGTGCTATAATATAATAGGGGTGATAATATGTCCGAAAGAGAAGAACGATACTTCGAGAAATTTATCCGAGGTATCATGCCTAACATCGGCTCTGAACCTTATGATTTTCTTGATAAGCAAAGAGCAAATTCAAATCTCATTTCCTATTTTCTATGTAGAACCCAGTCTATGTTTGAGTGGAACAAACTTCCCGATTCTGTCCCTCAACGTAATCTTGAATTGATGTTGCAGTGTAACGGTAATGTTTGTTGGACTACTGTTAACGACACTCTGTATGTATTTACTGGTGGTCTTGGTGGTACTCCCGATGTGTACTATATGCCGACCAAATACACCGTTGCAAATCCTGCTCTCAAGTTTAACAAGATTCTTACCATTGGTGAAGAATGTACTGTAATGCGTAATGATTCCCTTTACATAGGGCTTATCCCGTTGCTATCTCGGTACTGTTCTTCCATGATGGAGACTGAAATATCTATATATGATGCTGTTATCAATGCTCGTATAGTTGATTTGATTGTTGCCGCTGATGATAGAACCCGTGAAAGTGCCTTGAAGTTTATTGAAGATGTGCAGGCGGGTAAACTCGGAGTAATTGCGGGTCAGTGGCTTTTTGAAGGTCTTAAAGCACAGCCTTACGGTATTTCTGGCCATAACACAATTACAGACCTTATTGAACTAATGCAGTATCACAAAGCGTCTTTGTATAATGAACTCGGACTTAACGCAAACTATAATATGAAGCGTGAATCAATAAATAGTGATGAAGCGCAGATGAATAACGATTCTCTACTTCCTCTTATTGATGATATGCTTCGTTCTCGTCAAGAGGGTTGCGAGAAAGTCAATGCTATGTTTGGTACTAATATATCGGTTGATTTTTCTTCTGCTTGGAAAGACAATCAGATTGAACTTGACCTAACGCAGGAAGCACTTTCCAATCAATTGGAAAACGACCAGATGAATGGGGGTGATGATAGTGGTGACGATGAACAACCGAACGAAACTGAATGAAGAATTTCACGACTGGATATTCGGCGATGCAATTTTCACCGCGCTTCAATCTTTCGATGTACCGTGGAAAAATGAGGATATTGCTTCTGAACTCGATTATGAGTATTTTGGTAATGTAAGCGGAGAAAAGTACATTTCTCCGTTGGTGCGTAAACTTGCCGAGAGAGATGACCTTTCCGAAGCAGACCGTCACTCTCTGCTTGCGAGTGTTATTTACCAGACATACAAAAAGAATTGGGCGAAGGAATATGCAACATTTGTCATTACTTATGACCCCATCAAAAACTATGATGTGACGGAGAGAATGACAAACGATGAAACTGTTGACCTATATGGACACACTCAAACGCGCACGGATAATCTGTCTCACACCAAAACAGGTACGGAGTCTCAAACGCCTAATCTCACAGAGACGAGGACAGACAATCTCTCTCACGCAAAAACAGGAACGGAAACGCAAACTCCCGATATTACGGAAACGAGGACAGATGATTTAACTCACGCTAAAACAGGAACGGAAACTACCGTTACTGATAGTGATGAAACTCGCACTCCTCAACTTTCTACTTCTACTGATGTGTATGGGTTCAACTCTGAATCAGCGGTACACGCCGGACTTCAAGGCACTACTGGAACTGAAACAGATGAGAAGGATATATCCGAAACTCTGACTCATAACACAGAGGAAGAAGATACAGGAACGCAGACAACGACCCGTGAAGGTACAGATGAACTTGAGTATAATGTAACTGAAACAAATACAGGAACTCAAGCGATAGCCACTACAGGAACAGACACTACAACTTATAACACAACAGATTCCAACACAGGAACGAGCGGTGTTACCGAAGGTGGGAGTGACCGTCATACTCGTAACTATGTTCTTGAGAAGAAAGGTAATATCGGGCTTACCCCATTTCAAACGCTTATCAAAGATGAAAGGGAACTCTGGCTTTGGAATTTCTTTCAGAACATAGTGTTCCCCGACATTGATAAGGTTCTTACAATCCCAATTTATTAAATTCCAATCAATTGGAAAGGAGAGAAAAAATGAAAGGTGGTTATCAACTCATTAACTGCAAGGGTCTTGACCTTACAGGTGGAAGCACTCCGCAGACTATTCCTAACGGTTGGGCTATTGCCAAGAAAGCCGTTGAAAGTGGTAAACCTATTGTTGCCTGCAATTGTGTTTACGGAACTGGTGTTCCCGTTTCCCCTATTACCTGTTTTGGGTGGTATATTTCTACTACTGAAATCGTTATTGTTGGTGCTACACTTCACATTCATGTTAAGAACGATAATACCGTAACGATTGTTGATGTAGGACAGTAATTCCAATCAATTGGAAAAGGAGATTTATTATGGAAGTAAAACAGATTTACGCTCTTGTGAATGATATTACGCAGGAAGTGCTTGGTAAAACCGCTCTTATCAATGAAGATTTGAGCAATGTTGTAGATGTTGGTACAGAGATTTTTAACGCTTCTGCTGTTGACGCATATGTAAGAAGTCTCGTCAATCACATCGGGAAAGTCATTTTCGTAAACAGACCCTATTCTGGCGGTGCGCCTTCTGTTCTTATGGACGGGTGGGAGTATGGTTCTGTACTTGAAAAAATCGCCGCTGAAATGCCTGATGCTACCGAAAATGAATCTTGGGAACTTGAAGATGGACAGTCTTATGACCCTAACATCTTTTATAAACCGACTGTTTCCGCTAAATTCTTCAACAAGAGAACGACTTTTGAAATTCCCATGTCATTCACGGAACGGCAGGTCAAACAGTCTTTCTCATCTGCTTCGCAGTTGAACGGTTTTATGTCAATGCTTTATAATGCGATTGATAAGGCAATGACTGTAAAGACTGACGGTCTTATTATGAGAACAATCAATAACATGATTGCTGAAACCATTTACTCTGATTTTGGTACAGGGTCTATCAGCGGTGCTTCTTATAATCGCTCTGTTAACCTTCTGTATCTGTTTAATCAGCGTTATGGTGAATCTCTCACCGCAGCTAATGCTATTACAGACCCCGACTTCATTAGATATTCTGCTTATGTTATGGGTGTATATGCTTCTCGTCTTACCAGAATTTCTTCCCTGTTCAACATTGGTGGTAAAGACAGATTCACTCCTAATGACTTGCTTCATGTTGTAATGCTTTCTGACTTCCGCAAATCTGCTAACGTGTTCCTTCAGTCAGATGTGTTCCATGACCAGTTCACTAAACTTCTTGACGCAGAAGAAGTACCTTATTGGCAGGGTTCTGGTACTGGTTACGGGGTGACCGATATTAGCAAGGTATATGTTAGCACGGCAAGCGGTCACGAAATCACTGCTACTGGTGTTCTCGGTGTGATGTTTGACCGTGATTCTCTTGGTGTCACCAATCTTGACAGACGAGTGACTACTAATTATAACCCGAAAGCGGAATTCTACAACAACTGGTATAAATTCGACGCAGGTTATTTTAACGACTTCAACGAAAACTTCGTTGTATTTTTCGCAGCTTAATCTTTCCAATCAATTGGAAAAAGAAAGGGGTGGGGGCAGGTAACTGCCCCTATTTGTTATGTCAGAATTGAAAATAATCGAGGGTACTTACGGATTTGCAAGTGTTATATATGATACAACTCTGTATAACTATTTAATGACTATTTCGACTGGCGATAAAATAGTTTTTCAAAACGGAAATTATACAACATTAGGTCTTGAGTTTTACCAAAATCTCGGCTCATATGTAACATCAGTTAAAACAACAATGCTTCATAATCTTACAACTGGTGATACATTTAATGTTGGGGTTTGTGTTGATATGATGAAAAGGTTTATTCAAGAAACTACATACACTGACCTTTTCGTCAGAGAGGTGATAGCAGAAACATTTAATACAAAAACAACATCTATGATTAGATTAACACCGTCGGGCAGTGCTATTTATACGGCTATAAGCACAGATGGTGTTACATGGAACGGAGACCAATTGTACTATCCATATGGAAACATTTCTGTTGCAACTTCACAGCGTTATGCGAACGCTTTTATAAATGTTCAAGTGTATAATGATGATGGGTCTGCAGGAACTTGTTTTGAACTGCAAGCAGTTACTGATGTTGGAAGCATAACTTTAAGAAGAAAAAATTTAACCGTTGACTGGGCGCGCATATTTCCTGCGTGGATAAATAATATCAATCCATGGTCTGACACAGATGACCCTTATATTTCCGGTGGTAATACCGACCCATCACCTAAACCGCCTACTGGAGATTTTGACAATACTTCTGACCCCATTGATATACCTTTAATTCCTACTCTTTCAGCAGTTGACGCAAGATTTATTACTCTATATACTCCGTCTTTGTCAGAGTTGCGCGGTCTTGCTTCTTATATGTGGAGTGATTTGTTCAGTCTTGATACACTTAAAAAACTTTTTGCTGACCCCATGCAAGCAATATTGGGTATTTCAATAGTCCCTTTTATTCCAGATAGAGAATCTACACCGTCGACTGTTTATGTTGGAAACATAGCAACAACCATAACTATGATTAAAGTAACCAATCAGTATAAAGTGATTGATTGCGGTACTTTGAATCTTCACGAATATTGGGGTTCTTATCTTGATTATGACCCATACACAAAACTTGAAATATATCTTCCTTACATTGGAACACAAACAATTGCAGTTGATGATGTTATGGGTAAAGCGATTCATGTTGTATATAACATTGATGTTTTAAGTGGTGCTTGTGTCGCGTTTCTTAAAAGTGACGATAGTGTTCTTTATACTTTCACAGGGCAATGTGCAACGCAGATTCCTATTACAAGTAATGATTGGGCTTCTACAATAAATGGTGTTCTTTCATTTACTGCAAGCGCAATAAAAACAGGTGTTGCAATAGCAAGCGGTGAAGCGGTATCGTCTATTACAGGTGCTATTTCTACAGCATCAAATGTTTCACAGATGAAACCTCGTATTCAGCGCAGTGGTTCTATCGGTGGTGCGGCTGGTCTTATGTCAATACAAAAACCGTATTTCATTTTGACACGACCGAGACAGGCACTTCCCGAAAATCAAAATAAATATACTGGTTATCCTTCATTCATAACTTCAAAACTTGGTGACTTGACTGGTATGACCTATGTTTATGAAATTCATCTTGAAGGTATTCCGTGTACAACAGAAGAACAAGATGAAATCGAAAATCTTTTGAAAAGCGGGGTGATTTTGTGAGCGTTAAGGTTGATTTTTACTTCAACAAGAGCGAAAACAACAGAGTTGATAAAGATATCGAATTGGTTGGAATTTCTCAACAGGATTGTTTTTTCAAAGGGAGTGTTTCAGTACTTAAACCGACTTTACTTTTTAGATATACTAACGATTCTTCCGCAAGTAAATTTTTAAGGTGTAACTATATAAAAATAGGTGCGCCGATAAATCGTTATTATTTTGTAGATGACCCTATAATACCTGTAAACAAACTATTTGAAATTCATTGTCACGTCGATGTGTTAATGACCTATAAAGATGAAATCCGAGAAAATACAGGAATTATTCTTAGACAGGAAAATCAATGGAATCTGTATTTGAATGACGGAACATTTAAGATTTATCAAAATCCTATTATCCTTACAAAAGAATTTCCAAGCGGTTTTACTGATAAGTCTTTCGTTCTTGCAGTTGCAGGTGGTGCAAATTCCAATTGATTGGAAAAAACAAAAAGGGGCATAAGCCCCTTTTTTATGATACTATTTTACCGCACCATTGCAGATAGTTACGAACTATTTCACCTACTTCATTATCTGAATAGAATACTTTATCTGTCTGATAGAACCATGCTATTTTCTTTTCAAAGTCTGATGTTGGTTTAGTGATTTTCCGTCTGTAGTTAGGACGAGGTGAAAATTCTGTTGTGTAAATCAAATCGTTATCCGTGTCCTTTAGAGGTGTTGTTTTTCTATGAATGAAAGTGAATAACAATTCTTCATGTTGGACTATCTCACATTGCAACATCTCATTATCGAACACTATGAAATAAGTAAACAGAATTTCCTTTGGGGTATACTTTACAGGACAATGTGGATAAATATCTATTTCCCATGCACCGCCTGTAATCATTGTTAGTTTGGGGTTATCGAAAGCGAAGTACATATCACTTTCTTTTGCTTCTCTATTTGCCGTGTATTCTACCGCAACAGTCAGATTTGAATCTCCGTAACGATAAACATCTATTGTACCCTGTTTCATGTCTTTTGCGTGTTTAAGACCCATTTCTGCAAAATAGGGGCAATATTTATTTACCGTGTTTCCGAGCATGAATATTTTTACATCGGTTCTATTTCGTACAATTGTGCTGACAACATTCATAAACAGAACAAATTCATCGGGAAGGTAAACCGTTCTTGTGATGAATTCATCGAACATGATTGTTGTGATATTAGGGTAACTTGTTGATTTATCATGTTCCATTGCCGATATACTGAATCCGTAGGCAAACGGAGTTTCGTCTGTCACTCGTTTTCCTTCTTCATCATATCTGCATAAGTACCATTTACTACCGTAATAGTAAACCCCTGTCCATTCACCTTTAGTTGCT
Organism: uncultured Clostridia bacterium; assembly: GCA_937898195.1. Taxonomy (GTDB): domain Bacteria; phylum Bacillota; class Clostridia; order Oscillospirales; family Acutalibacteraceae; genus Fimenecus. The sequence goes on from CALEJD010000106.1 coordinate 6,754, forward strand.
TTGCTTATCTCTTTGTTATCAACAAGTGAATCGAACATTACCGTTCCTCGTTTGCCAACAAAATCTTCCGCCCATCGTCTAACTATTGCGATTTGTTTCTTATTCTCTGCGTACTGTTGTATACCATATTGAAGAACGGAGTAGGTTTTTCCGTTAGAGCGTTCTCCGTAGATAACATTGTACTGCGCACCAGTAGCAAGAATATTTGTGAGAGAGTAGAATTTATTTTTTGCCATAATAACTCCTTTCCAATCGATTGGAATCAAATGAAATCGTATATACCCATAATATAGTCTGAAAATTCTTTTGCCATAGAAAGTGTGTAATCAGATTCACACAAGTGTACTGCGCTCTTTTCGTAGTATTGAACGGTATGACCTTGAAAATCTGTCATTTCTCCAATACACGGAAAGTCGATATATGTGTGAGTTAGTTTTCCTGTATACTCTGGTGGAATATATAGGTTGTTTGAAAAATGCTGAAAAATTTTACTTCCCCATTTTTCAAGCATATATGGTACACACTTCCCCTTATTAAGTCCAGAAACGGTCATACTTATTTCCCCTGCGGATTTTCCATTCCTTTCATCATCTGAATATTCCACAAGATAACGCTTCGCGCCTAATGTCTTGAAACGCTTATAATGACCGTCAAAACTCCAGACACCGAGAAGTTTTGGTTTACCCTCTTTTGTTTTAGGTTCTACCAAATCAAAAGGTAAACCGTGATACTGCATTGCCTGTTCAAGTTTTTGCCTAACAATATCATTATACTTTTTGATGTATTCACCATGTTTACTGACGTTTTTGACCTTTATACTGTCGGTATCTGAATAGATATAATCACCTTGAAATTCAAGTATTCCGGTAAACAAGTTTCGTCTTGCATATGCTGTTACCCATACTCCCCACGGATAAAACAGGAAACGACCTTTACCCTTGTTATATTTCTCTATTTCAATTTCAAGGTCTGGTTCTCTATCGTCTTGCCATTCATCATTTTCATAGACTATTTCTGGTCTTACAATATCAGTTACTGCCATTCCATAACAGGAATTGAGCATTTCCTTACTATTCAAATATTCTGCTTCTTTTCCTGCTATTCCCTTGTACTCGGTTTTCACTTTATACAATTCAAGTATAGATTTAACAAAATTCGTCGGTAAATATCCTTTCATGTATCGTCTGAAATTATGTATTTTAATCTCTTTCCATGTGTAAAATTTCTCTATTATAAAGAAATCCTGTTCTGTTATCGTTGTTTTCAAGTAATCAGCACTGACTATTCTACCGTTGTTTATTGTTGCGCTTTCTGTATGCAAACATCTTGAGAAAGAAATATAGTTATCAAAATACAGTTTGCTTTGAAGTCCAACAAATTCAACATCGAACAAACAACAGTAGTATTTCAAGTTTTTTCTGAAAACATTATCGTCAGTGGTTATACCATCAAGCAACTGACTTTTACTCATAGGGAATCTTTCAGAAACCATTACATACGGATAACTTGAAGTGAAGTCATATGAAGTCACATCTCTTATGACCTTATCTACATAAAAAGGGTTAGCATGAGTGAAACCGCCTTGAAACGCTCTTTTCAATTGTTTATACTCGTCTGGGGTTAGCGTTAGTGATTTTATCAAAGCGATGAAATCAAGTTTTTCTCCAACCGAACAAGTTTCCAATTGATTGGAACGGCAATAGTTTCTGACATACCCTGTTTTTGTTAAAGGTATCTTCGCTATATTTCCCTCACTTTCGATTTTCTCGGCTATATAAGCCATTACAACTTTAACATCGTTGACGCAATAATCGTATTCTTCTTCCGTCAATTCAGTATCTGAATTTCTCATTACACGATAGTCGAGGTCGCCCACAAGTTTTCTGACATTATAAGTCTGTAAATTTTTGCCTATAGTTTCCAGACTGTACCCAGAAAGCAAATAACTACATCTGAACTCTATACCGTTACTGCATATAGCATATATAGGTTTTCGTTCTTCCAGAGAGAACACTTTCACTATATCAAGCCATTTTCTCATAAACTGAAATTCATATGACAAATTGTGGCAGTAGATTATAATTCTTTTATTCTCTCCAAGCCCAAGAGTTTTTGAAATTGTATCCATTGCTTTTGTAAACTCGTCCCATGTTCTTCCGATGAAAACTATACCGTATATTCCTAAAGTCCATTCATACATAATTGCTTGTTTTTCCAATTGATTGGAAAGAAACGATGTTGTTTCAATATCAAAAGAACATGGGATATTGTAGTACACAACTTTACCTTTACGACAGAAATCAAAATAAGGTTTTATAGTTTTTAATGCTTGTTCAATATCTGTTGGTTCATAAAAGTCGGGGTCATTAAAAAATGTCCGAAACGCTGTTAGAGTTTCCATATTTCTTTTCCGCTGATTCGTATTGTTCAAACAATGAATTTATCATGTCCATAACAATCTCATCGTCAGAATTCCATTTTGAATCTGGTTCTCTTACTGCTTCATTCAACTTTCGCCAAGTCTCATATTTTACTTTACGGTCTTTTAGCGCGTGGGGGTACTCATTATAAAGTTTCTGATAAATATCCCAGAATCTGTCAAAATCATCTTGTTTAATCGTAATGTTGGTAACTCTCTTTACTTGTGCTATTATTTCAGATTTCCATTTTTCAAAACCCTTATTTGTTGAAGTGAGGTCTGATAAAAATCCCTTAAGTCTTACATATTCGGAACGCAATTGTTGCAGATTCTTGCCTTTTGTTGTGAATTTACCGCCCGACCTTTTTGCATATGCAGACGCAGGCGTTTCATAATGCAGTCTTTTTATTCGTTTGTTCGCCGCATCGGATAGTCTTGATACAACCTGTCTCAATCGTTTCGTATCAAGAGCGTTCCAAGCGTCATAGTCGAGGTCTAACAACTGTTTTATCGATTTACCCTTTACAAATGACCTACTGTTCCTCACACTCATAATGTTCTATACCTTCCTTTCTGCAAAAATCACGGTAATACTCATAGGTGAATCCGTGAGTAATATACCACAGAAATATTATACCGTTGTCGTTGCGTCCTTTTTCAAAACCCCAGATATTATTAAGAGTATACCCAGTTTCATTTCCTACTTGAGCAAGCGTGTAACAATGTGTTTTTCTCCATTCTTTACACGCTCTTCCAAGGTTTTCAGAATTGTAATAATTGGGAAACATATCATAACTCCTTTCCAATTGATTGGAAAAAAAGGCAGAGCGGATAACCGCCCTGCCCTCTTTCAATTACTCAAAATCGTCGAGCGAGGTATCGATGTAGGCAGAGCCGTTACTCCAGTTGCTCACCCACAGAGTGTGACCGAGAGAGACTTCACCAGTGTTGTTGTTAGTGTAGGTCTTGTGCGAGAGGTTCGCGTCCTGCTTTTCAACAACGATATTCATGGGGCAGTCCTCAGGCTTCGGCATGGGACAAGTGTCTCTGAACTTGACAGAAGCGGTGAGTTTTTCACCGTTCTTCTTGGTGAGGGTGGAGAGGTAAGTCACAAAGGTCTTACCTTCCTTGTTGATGCGCTTCTTTGCAAAGATGGTGATTTCCATAGAGTATAACCTTTCTCCGAAGAAATTATGCTGCTTCGGTCAGCGAATAAACATTTTAGTTTCCAATTGATTGGAATCAGCGAACACCGATAAAGATATAACCTTCTTTTACTAACGCAGTTATAAACTGTAATATGTCTGAGTTTACATATCCGCCTTTTGAAGTAAACCCCATATCAAAAGACTTTTTTACTTCAACGTCTTTTGAACCGTTGGTATACACATCATACATATCAGAACGAATGTTATATTCAACCCACACCAACTTTTTTGGTGCGTCGTGTTCGTCTACGTCAATCGTTAGACGAATATCCAATTGATTGGAATCAACAGTTACCGAGGTAAGTGTAGCCTTTTTCGAGATACTCATTGATAACCTCCAGAATCTCATGGTCGATTCTTCCATAAGGGGAGATAAAACATGACATAACTTTTTCCGGCTTCTTGTCGCCGTCCTGCACCCACAGGAAGTAATAATCTATAGTCTTTTCTACCCAAATGAGTTGGAATCTCATCATGCGTTTGAATGAATTAGGACTCATTGTCGTTATCCCCTGCTTCCATAATAAATTCCATGCACTTAAGAAATACCCATTCTTTCACTTTTTGTACCTCATCAAGTGACATACCAATGAAATCGGGTTCTCCGTCAACAAGCCCAACTTTGACAATAACAATGTTGCCAACTATCCCATCTCCGTAGAGACAAGAACCAATCAAGTTTTCCGGTAATGACATAAGCAAACCGCTATCATTGCAGATAACATCATAGTCATTTCCATTCAATTGGAATCGATAGAACACTTCCATCAAACCGCCTATGTTCTTCCGTACATTATCCGATGAATACACATCAACTTTCCACTCGTTGTCAGTCATTATCGTAATCATAAAACCAGACTGTTTACTCATCAACATCTTCCTCACTTTCATCAAACAGTCTTTCCAAATTCTCGGAAATATGTCCCGTGATGTCTCCCATGTACAGATAACCTCGGTCAGAATACTTATTGAGAGCAACAATAAGGTCAACAGGAACAACTCGTTCTTTGATTCCATTAACTCTTGCAATCTTTGCTTTAGCGACAAGAGCAACCTTTCCATGTGCATAAGCTATAACCCCGATAGTTTTCTTATACTCAGCAGTAAAGATGAACTGACCTTCCTTTACAACTGACATGATGTCTTTGTCTTTCATTGCGTTCTCCTTATTTTTTAATTTGATAGCCGATTTTTTGTTTTGGGGGGGTCTTTGGATTTTCTTGGCTTTCCAATTGATTGGAAAGTTTTCATCACCTGCCTTTCGTCTTTCCGACCGACCGACCGCCGAACACCGACCGCCTATATAATATATAGGAATGTATATTATAAGTTATAAATGTAAGTAAACATTAAACAAAATGTTACAAACCTTTTAACAACAGTATGTTAACATTCCGTTCATGTATTAGTTGTGAACAAATTGTTTCTTACATTTCATGCGGTCGGTTTTTAGCAATTGTGCAACTTGCCTAAAGAAATGCAAAGCAAAGGAGACCCGTAACGGGTCTCCTTCTGGGTCTCGGTCACTTTCTTGAAGTCTTGCGCGCGGTCTTCTTGACCGTCTGGGATGCGGTCTTGGACTTCTGGGGCGCGGTCTGGGGCGCGGTCTGGGGCGCGGTCTGGGGCGCGGTCTGGGGCTTTCCCCCGACCGTCTTGACCGTCTCTCCAGTGGAAGTAACCTTGCTCGCGACTTTGTACTTCTCGGCAATCTTAAGGGGGACTTCATAGAGATAACCGCGCTCGTCCTTGAGAGTTATTGTCTGGTACTGTACCTCAATAACCTTCCCCTTCCCCTCGGACTCCGTTCCCTCGGTCTCCGTTCCCTCGGACTTTGCACCCTTTTTCGTCTCGGTTACAAGTTTCCGCAAGTCCGCGCAAGAGGTGAGGGGAGTAATTTTCCCAGACTTAACCCAATCCGCGACGGTCTGGAAATCGAGAACGGAGAGAACAATCAATTGCGTGCTGTTAAAATCGCCGTGTTTCATATCGGTATACTGATACAGCTTGCTTGCATACCCGATAACCTTGCCCTTGTCATTGCGGAGAGGTGTAGTCCATTCACGCCCCACCTTGATGAGGTTGTATGACTGGGACTTCTGAAGTCCGAAAGTCTTCTCCGCCCAATCATTTGCCGATTTGAAACCGTCTTCGAGATAGGTCTTTGATTCCGCGATAAATGACATCAGGAAGGCAGTCTCAAGCGCGCTCTTGCGCATATCCTCGGCAAGGGAAAGAATTTTGCAGGTGGTGCTGTTGAGGACCTTGTTTTTGAAAGTGACCGCGCTGTTTGTAGTGATGAGGTCAAACATAGAAAATCTCCTTGCGTTTTACGCCCGCTCGGCAATTATGTTTGCCCCTTGACTTGACCGTGACTTTCCAATCGATTGGACTAAATCGGGGAGAGACCGTTATCGTCTCTCCAATCGATTGGAAAAGCGCGGTCAGAGCGCAAGTCCAATCGGATTGGAAGGGGTCTTCTTTTCGGTTGTCAAGGAGCGCGTCACGATTGGAGACGGGGCCAGGTGCCCCAACCCA
>CALEJD010000107.1 GCA_937898195.1 uncultured Clostridia bacterium
AGCAAGAGCTTTACAGAAGCAGATAAGGTCTGCTTTGAAGCCATAGAAGTGGTCAGAACCGGCAAGGTCAAGACGGAAGCCTGCGCGAACATCGTCGATGATGAGAACAACACCGTGGTCGTCACACCATTTACGAACTGCTTGCCAGTATTCTTTAGAAGCAACCTCGTTATCCTTGAAGTTACCGTGGTCATAAGGCTGAGCAATAAGACCTGCGATGTCGCCGTTGTTATCGTCATAAGCCTTCTGAAGTGCATCAAGGTCAAACCAAGGACAAATAATGTTGTTTGCTACATCTTCAGGAGTGATACCTGGGTAGTCAATTTTCTGTGCCCATGGGAAATCTCCGTGATAGTAATATTTCAAGAAGATAATCTTCTTTTTATGTGTATGTGCTCTCGCTGCCATTGTTGCAAGAGTTGTTGTGTCTGAACCGTTCTTGCAGAAGAATGCCCAGTCAGCAGAAGCAACTGTATCAACAAGTGTTTCAGCACATTCAACCATAACCTTACCAGGTGCAGTTGTGCAGTTGCCGAGCTTTAACTGTTTAAGTGCAGCAGCATCAACATCAGGGTCGTTATAACCTAAAACGTTAGGACCATAAGCGCACATATAGTCGATATATTTGTTGCCGTCAACATCCCAAAAATATGAGCCTTGAGCTTTTTCTGCGAAAGATGGCCATCTGTTAACAGGAATCCACTGACCTTCAGCAGGACCTAAGTGACCATAAATACCTGATGGAATAACCTTTGTTGCACGGTTAAACATCTCACGGCTTTTTGTGGTATCGTATAATGGGAATTTACTCATTGTTAGTGTCCTCCTTATGCTAAATACAATGCAACTCTGTCAAGAATACGGTTTACATTGTCAACCATTGAGATAAGGCCACGGATTGTGATATTACCATTACCTACATGGTCGATTGAGTTAACTGTACCTGCGAAAAGTGCATTTGCAAGTTCGATGTCGCAGAATTCCATAATTGCACGAGGTTTGTCAGAAGCTTGCTTGATTGTAATAAGATGATTATCTTTAACACGGATAGTAGCATAAACGGTGTCTGTGATACCAATCTGAATATCACCGTCAACAATGTTTGATGCACTGAATTTACCGATTGCATCTTGATTACCAATCTGTGAAATAGCAACTGAAACTGTATAGAATGTGCAGAGCGTGTTAAGACGGAAGAAATCAGCATCTTTAAGTGCTTCTTCTGATGGTCTCATAACTTCTGTAAGTCTGTCAGTAAGTGCTGTGAATGTCTTTAAAAGGAAGTTAACCTTTGTAAGACCCTTTGTTGGAATTGGTGTAACTTTGCCGTCAATAATTCCGTTAAACTTGTCACAGTTAGCAACAGGGATTTTGATGTCGCAATCAGCTTTAACGCCATCGTCCATACGGCAACCGTTTTTAGAGAATGTGAGTGTAGCGCTTGGGCCACCTTTAACATCGAAAGCCACTGAAATTGGTTTTTCAATAGTAGAAATAATTTCTTTAGCTTTTTCGTCGAGTTCACAAAGGTTTTCCAATGTGCCGAGAACAGCATACATATTTATGTAAGCCAATGTTCTTGAATCAGTCATTTCTGATTCCTCCTTCGAAAAAAATTACGCTTTTAACGTAGGTTTTCGCAAAAAACTATAAACCTAATATAAGAATACCAAATTTTCTGTATAAAATCAAGAAAAAAACTTGCAAAAATTAACAATTTGTTAGTGATTTTTTATAAATTGTATGATATAATATGCTGGTAATAATGGGTGATTATAGATAATTTTTTCTAAATCGCATTAAAAATGTAGAAAATGTTGTTTTTTATGCAACTGAAAGGATAGAATTTATGTCTTTATTGAAAAAAATCTTTGGTGATTATTCAAGCAGAGAAGTTAAGAGAATAATCCCGATTCAGAAAAAAGTTTTGGCTCTTGAAGAAGAATACAAAGGGTTAACTGATGCACAACTTCAAGCAAAAACTATTGAGTTTAAAGAAAGATTACAAAAAGGCGAAACTCTTGATGATATTTTGCCTGAAGCATTTGCAACTTGTCGTGAAGCATCTGCTCGTGTTCTTAATATGCGTCATTTCCCAGTTCAGATTATTGGTGGTATAGTTCTTCACCAAGGCCGAATTGCAGAAATGAGAACAGGTGAAGGTAAAACACTTGTTGCAACTCTTCCTGCATATCTTAATGCACTTTCAGGCAAGGGCGTGCATATTGTTACTGTCAACGACTATCTTGCTCGCCGTGACTCTGAATGGATGGGTAAACTTTACCGTTTCTTAGGTCTTACAGTTGGTCTTATCGTTCACGATTTAGATGGTGAACAAAGAAGAGCAGCTTATGACTGTGATATTACTTATGGTACAAACAACGAAATGGGATTTGACTATCTTCGTGATAATATGGTTATCTATGCAGAGCAAAGAGTTCAGCGTGGACATAACTTTGCAGTTGTTGACGAAGTTGACTCAATTCTTATTGATGAAGCAAGAACACCTCTTATCATTTCTGGTATGGGTGACAAATCAACTGAACTTTATAAAATTGCAAACGAATTTGCAAAGCGTCTTAAGATGTGTAAGGTTAAAGAAGTTGACGCGAAACAGGGCGTTGAAAGTTTTGCAAGTGATGATGACGATTTCGTTGTTGATGAAAAAGCAAAAACTGCGTCACTTACACAGAACGGTATCAAGAAAGCTGAAAAATTCTTCGGCGTTGAAAACCTTGCTGATGTTGAAAACCTTACAATTCAGCACCATATTGACCTTGCAATTAAGGCAATCGGTGTTATGAAACGCGATGTCGACTATGTTGTTAAAGACGGCGAAGTGCTTATCGTTGACGAGTTCACAGGTCGTATTATGATTGGTCGTCGTTATTCTGACGGTCTTCATCAGGCTATTGAAGCAAAAGAAAACGTTAAGGTTGAGAGAGAGTCAAAAACTCTTGCAACTATTACATTCCAGAACTATTTCAGACTTTACAACAAACTTTCTGGTATGACAGGTACTGCAATGACAGAAGAACACGAGTTCCAAGAAATCTATGAACTTGACGTTATTGAAATTCCAACAAACAAGCCTGTTATCCGTAATGACGAAGATGATGTTCTTTATAAAACAGAACTCGCAAAATACAATGCGATAATTGAACAGATTCTTGAATGTAACGCAAAAGGTCAACCTGTTCTTGTTGGTACAACAAACATTGAAAAGAGTGAACTTTTAAGTAAGGTTCTTAAAAAACGTGGCATTAAACACGAAGTGCTCAATGCTAAATATCACGACAAGGAAGCTGAAATCATTGCACAGGCAGGTAAATTTGGTGCAGTAACAATCGCAACAAATATGGCAGGTCGTGGTACTGACATTATCTTGGGTGGTAACCCGGAATATATGGCAAGAAACGAAATGAGAAGAATGGATTATTCTGATGAGCTTATTGCAGAGGCAACAGGCTTTGCAGAAACAGATAATACAGATATTCTCGAAGCAAGAAAAACATATCAGGAACTTGAAAAGAAATATAAAGAGCAACTTCGTGACGAGGCAGATAAAGTGCGCGAGGCAGGTGGTCTCTTTATTATTGGTACAGAGCGCCACGAATCACGTCGAATTGATAACCAGTTGCGTGGTCGTGCAGGACGTCAGGGTGACCCTGGTAGAAGTAAGTTCTATCTTTCAGCAGAAGACGAGTTACTTCGTTTGTTTGCAGGTGACCGTTTCTATAATATTCTTGATACATTCAAGAGTATGGGCGATATTCCTGTTGAAGCAAAAATGTTCACAAGCACAATCGAAGGTGCACAGAAGAAAGTTGAAGGCAATAACTTTGCAATGCGTCGTAATGTTCTTCGTTTCGACGACGTTATGAATAAGCAGAGAGAAGTTATTTATGGTCAGCGTAATAAGGTGCTTGACGGTGCAGATATTCACGCAACAATCCTTAAAATGATTGATGATTATGTGAATGAAACTGTTGATTTTTATTGTCCTGCTTCAAATGAACCAAAAGACTGGAATATCAACGGACTTATCAATAAATTCAAATATCTTGCAGGTCCTGACATTGAAAATAGCTATAATAGTCCAGAGCAGTTCAAGGAATATTTCTACAACAAAGCAATGGATATTTATAACGCAAAGAGTGCTGAATATGGCGAACAGATTATGTCAGAATTAGAGCGCAAGGTTCTTCTTCATAATGTTGATATGCGTTGGATGGACCACCTTGATGCAATGGAAGAATTAAAGCGTGGTATTTATCTTCGTTCTTATGCACAGCAAGACCCTGTTGTTGCATTCCGTATGGAAAGCTTTGATATGTTCGACGAAATGACAGCACTTATTCGTGAAGGCACAGTTACAACACTTCTTCTCTTCAAATTGAAGAGCGAAGATGATGTTAAACGCGAACAGGCGGCAAAAATTACTGCAACAAGTGGTGGCACAGACGGCAGTGAGAAAAAGCAACCAGTTAAAAAAGGACAAAAAGTGGGCAGAAACGACCCTTGTCCATGTGGTAGCGGTAAGAAATATAAAAAATGCTGTGGTGCAAACGAACAGTAATTTATAAACGATAATATTCCAAAGGAGGAATAAAGTTGAGCGATAAGAAAAAACTTGACGGCAATACACCTGAAAACGAAAACTATCGTGACGAGATGGACGAACTTGTTCGTATTTTCAAAGAAGAACTCAGCAAAGCACAAGAAGAGGCAGAAGAAACAGATGACTTTGATGTTGATAGCATTGAAGTCGAGGGTTATGACCCCAAAACTGTTTCTCTTGATGAGAAACGCAGAGCGATAGTTGACTTTGATAACAACTGCGAGTGCTGTGGTGAAAGACCAAGGGGAACAAAGAAAAATCCTGACAGCATCTTCTGTGAAGAGTGTGAAGCAATTCTTGAAAAATATCCTTATGACTGGAAAGGTCTTGTTTCAGTTGTAGTTATATTGGCTGTTTTAATTCTTGGCGTAATTAATTTTGCAATTGACACACCTGCGTTTTCATATATGAAAAATGGTGACAAGAACTTAAAAGAAAACAAACTTTATTCTGCTGTCAGCGATTATGATATGGCAGAGGCTTGTATTGAAGAAGAATTAAGAGAAAATTACAAGAAACTTTATGCAAAGCAAATTGTTGCTGGTTATAGAGCAAACAATATGGATATTGTTTTGAATGCATTTTCATATTTTAATGACAGTACACTTAAATTAATGGCTTTCAAGGATGTTGCAGTAATTGATGAAGAAATCGACCTTATGCAAGCAACGATGGCGGCTATTCAGAACCATATTGCAGACTTGGACGCTGATGAATATGATAAAATCATAGCCGAACTCGACTCCCTTTCAGGCAAAAAGATTTATGAGAAAAACGGTTTATATTACGATGAAACCGATACAGAATATACACCTGACGGAACAGAAAAAATTTATATCTGTGACGAAGGTTGGCTTAATGTTTATAAATATGCAGCAGCACAATCCAATGAAAAGGGCGACACTGTAATGATTGAATATCTTGAAAAAGCATTGGGTCATACAGAATATGTTGACCGAGTTTGGACAACAGTTTTAGCAAGTGCTTATGTGAGCACAGAGCAATATGACAAAGCTGAGGCTCTGGTTGAAAACATTAAGAAAATGAACGCAGAAGGTACTGACGATAATCTTATTATGTCAATGCTTTATCGTTATCGCGATAAGAATTATCAAAGAGCAGTTGACATTTGTGTGGATGGGCTTAACGGTTTGGCAGAACTTGAAGATGGCTATAACCTTGTTGCACAGATTGGATACACTATTTCAATGCAAAAGACTCTTAATCTTATCATGCTTGGCAAATATACAGAGGCTTATGAGTCAGCAGAAGAATGTTGCACATATCAGATGGATTCTATTGAAACTGTTGATAGCCAGTCAAGAGACCTTTGGGCAATTCTTGCACTTGCAACAAAGAATACTGAAAAGTATAATGAGCTGGAAAAAGAAATCAAAGATTCTGGAGCTTATGGAATTCCATTCTCAAAAGATGTAACTGATTATAAAGATGGCGAAATCACACTTGAAGAAATTGTAATGAGCGGGAGATATGATTTATTATGATGAGAATAGTTTATATAATCGTAAAATTTCTTACATTACCTGGCGCAATTCTTCATGCATTCTTTGAGCATATGAGTTGCCGATGGACAAAGGTAATCGTTGATGACGCACGAGTTGTTCAGGCAAACGAAATGCTTAGCCACGTTGACCACGAATTGATTAAGAGAAAAGGCGCAAGTTTTGATGTTTGCTTTATTCCTTTCTTTTTTAATTTAGCACTTGGCTTCTTGTTGCTTATGAATGGTGCAACAACAGTTTATTATTTTGGTAAATATAGCGACATTCTTGCTTGGGTTTGTTTATATCTTGGAATTTCACTTTGCACAAATCTCTTCCCACAAATTGAAGATGTTATGATGCTTAAAGAGAATTTCTTTATAAACAACAATAAGAAAATCAGCAAGATTCTTGTAGCACCTTTTTATGCAATCTTCTTTGTTGGTGCAAGACTTGAAAAGTTTGGCCTTACACTTTTAACATCAATCGCATTTTCATTTGCAGTGCCAACAATTCTTGGTTGGTTTGTGCCAGCATTGTATGGTTTAATGAAATAAGAAACATAAAATTAACCCGACCTTTATGGTCGGGTTTTATTTTACTATTTTTTAGTTTGTGTCTGTACCTGTAAATCTTATAAGTTCAAGGTTTGGTGCGTTTTCTGCATCAATGGCTTTTGCATAATCGTCACATATGTTACCCCATTGCACAGATGACTTTTCTATAAGCACATTCTTTGCGTTTCTAATAAAGAAACCACTATTTTTATACTTTTCAACACCATACTGCAAACAAGGTCTTAAATCGTAAAGTCCGCAGTCCCATTTTGATGTTTTTGTCATTGTAACACTTACATTTTCAAAGGTCACATCTTCAATCATATTTTCTTCTGTGCCGTGAATAAGCACACCGTTTTCACCTTTGCAAGTGATATTACGGAAACGTACATTCTTGATTTTACCTGACTTTGTATTCTCGTCGCGGTTAAATGTTGTAATCACGATTGGCTCGGCTGTGCCCCACCAGTCAGGGCAGAAACGACGGGTTTCAATAATGCAGTTTGAGTATGTAACATTTTCTACATTACCGCCATCGCGAATCTGAATTGAAAGCCCACGATTACTGCGTGAAATGATACAATTATCAACAATCACATTACGAAAATCACCAACACCCTCTGTACCGATTTTAATGGCAGCAGAAGTTGAAATAAGTGTGCAGTTAGCAATAATAATATTCTCGCAAGGACCATATTCTGCATTGCCCTTTGATGTTTTAAGACAGATACAGTCATCTGCACATTCAACATGGCAACCTAAAATTCTAACATTTGTACAATGGTCAGGGTCAATTCCGTCAGAATTTGCAACATCAAGGTCATTAAGAATGCGGATTTGAGAAATAAGCACATCATCACACCCAGCTGGGTGAAGCGTCCAGAAAGGCGCATCAACAATAGTCACATCTTTAAATGTGATGTTGTTGCTCTTTTCAATGTAAATTACGGTTGGGCGTGGATAGAAATTGCCTGTTACATAATACTGGTCTTTTCTCTCAACGAATGCGTGACCGTTAGCGTCAATAGTGCCTTCACCTGAAATTGTGCATCCGTCTGCCTCGTAACCATAAATGAACACAAATGATGGTTTGCCTGTAACAGGGTTGCCGATAAGAGCGGTTTTAGGGTCATTTATCATATTACAAGGACGAATATAACCGTCAATATTGTCAGTTGCTTTAAGGCGAGAGCCTTTTTGAAGATGCAACTCAACATTTTTCTTCATACGGATTGAATCAGAATAATATGTTTTACCACTTGTGAGCACAACTGTACCGCCACCATTTTCTTCCGCTTTATCAATAGCAGACTGAATAGCTTTGCAGTCATTATTTACACCGTTACCAAGTGCGCCAAAATCTTCGGGATAAAAATATAACATAATGTGGACCTCCCACGTTTAAATCTGCAAAAAGTATATCACAAAAGCACACAAATAACAATACAAAAAACAAACTGCTCAGTTTTTGCTGAGCAGTTTGTTTTTACTTTTTATTATTTCTCTTTTTAATTCGTTTAGTGCGGATTCTGTTAAAAAGAATTTCCATAACAACAAAACCAACAATAACAACACAAGCAAAGAAAATGCGGATTGGTGTCACCGTCAAATCATTTGGGACTTTAACAGTACTCTCTGCAAATGCTGTAATACCTAAAGAGAAAAGAAGCACCAAAGACATTAAAACTATATTAAATTGTCTTTTTGCTTTATTCATAAAAATACCTACCAAGATTATTCTTCCTGTGCTTTAACTTCAATTCCAAGTTCATCAAGTTGAAGTGTGTCAACTGGTGATGGACATTCTGTCATTGGCTCGCTCGCGTTCTGGAGTTTAGGGAATGCGATAACATCACGAAGTGACTCTGCGCCAATCATCTGCATAACAAGTCTGTCCAGACCGATACCCATACCGCCGTGTGGTGGTGGGCCAAACTTAAACGCATCTGTTAAGAAACCGAATTTCTCATAAGCTTCTTCGTCTGAAAGACCAAGGAGTGAGAACATTCTCTTTTGGAGTGCAGGGTCAGTAATACGAATTGAACCGGATGACAACTCAACACCGTTGAGAACAAGGTCATAAGCCTTTGCACGAACCTGTGCTTTGTCTGTTTCGAGATATTCTAAACATTCATCCATAGGTGAAGTGAATGGGTGGTGCATAGCAACAAAGGTCTGTGAGTCTTCGTCCCACTCGAAGAATGGGAATTCTGTAATCCAAAGAAGATTGAACTTATCTGTTGGAATAATATCGAGCTTCTTTGCAACTTCTTGACGGAGTGCACCGAGAACTGAAAGAACGCAGTTTTTCTTTGTATCAGCAACGATTAATACAACGTCACCTGTTTCTGCCCCTGCTTTATTAAGGAGAGCAGTCATTTTGTCTTCTGTAAGGAATTTTGCGAATGAAGATGCAAGACCATCAGGCATAAGACGAGCAAATGCAAGTCCTTTAGCACCAATACCACGAACAAATTCAGTTAATTTATCAATTTCTTTTCTTGTAAGAGTATTGACTGCATTTTTAGCTGTAATACAGTAAACTGCGCCACCTGCTTCAAGTGCAGATGCAAATACGCCGAAACCGCAACCTTTAACTACGTCACCAAGGTCGCAAAGTTCCATTTCATAACGAGTATCAGGCTTGTCAGAGCCGTAACGCTCCATAGCATCTTTATAAGTAAGTCTTGGGAGTGGCAACTGAATGTCAACACCCATAGCTTCTTTGAATACTCTTTGAATGTAGCCTTCACCCATACCCATAACGTCGTTAACATCAACGAATGACATTTCAAGGTCAATCTGTGTAAATTCTGGCTGACGGTCAGCACGCAAATCTTCGTCACGGAAGCAACGAGCAATCTGCATATATCTGTCAAAGCCTGCTACCATTGAAAGCT
>CALEJD010000108.1 GCA_937898195.1 uncultured Clostridia bacterium
CTAACATATCAAACACAACTTGTTTCATATCTTCTTTCTTTGCAACACCTGTAAATCTTGGTGTTTTGCCTTTAAGAGTTGCAAGTTGCTGTGGAACTGGTTCATTTGATTTTTGGAACAATTCGTCAACCATATCAAATTCATTATCTGCTTTAATTTCATCAGTAATTGCTGAAAGCACACTTGCAGAGAATTTATATGGGTTTGCTGTTGAAGCAATAACTGTTGGTGTTTTGTCTCCTGTATTTTCTACATAATCTTCATAAACCTTAACTGCAACCGCAGTGTGGGTGTCGCAAAGATAGTTTTTATCATTAAACACTTTACCGATTGTATCTTTTGTTTCTGCATCATCACAGCAACCTGCTGCAAAAAGTTCTTTAACTTTTTCTGCTACATCGGAAGATACTGTATATTTACCACCATTATTAAGTGATGACATCCATTCTGCTACCTGAACATCATTTTCATCACAGAGATGGAATAAAAGTCTTTCAAGGTTACTTGAAATAAGAATATCCATTGATGGTGATGTTGTGCAATAAAAATCTCTGTTTTTGTCGTATGTGCCACTTGTCAAGAAATCAGTAAGAACATTGTTAGCATTTGATGCACAAATAAGTGTTTTTACAGGCACACCCATTTCTTTTGCATAATATGCAGCAAGGATATTACCAAAGTTACCTGTTGGAACAACAACGTTCATTGCTTCGCCGTTTTTAAGTTCACCATTCTGGAGCATATCACAATATGCAGATACATAGTAAACAATCTGTGGTACAAGACGTCCCCAGTTGATTGAGTTTGCTGATGAAAAAGCAAGACCGTTTTCTTTGAATTTCTTTTCAATATCTTTATCTGTGAAAATCTTCTTAACGCCTGACTGTGCATCGTCAAAGTTACCTTCAATAGCACAAACACTTACATTGCTACCCTCTTGAGTAGTCATCTGGAGTTTCTGCATTGGACTAACGCCATCAACAGGATAGAAAACAAGAATTTTTGTATTTGGTACATCAGCAAAACCTTCAAGAGCTGCTTTTCCTGTATCACCTGATGTAGCAACAAGAATGACAATTTCAGTATCCTTAACTGTTTTACCTGCTGAAACTGTAAGAAGATAAGGAAGAAGTTGGAGTGCCATATCCTTAAATGCACAAGTTGGCCCTCTCCAAAGTTCCAAAACATTTGCTGTATCTGATAATTTATATAAAGGTGCAACCTTTTCTGAACTGAATTTGCCAGCTTTATAAGCACCTTCAACACACATTGAAAGTTCATCTTCTGTGAAATCTGTGAGATAAAGTCTCAAAATTTCTTTTGCTCTTTCAATGTAACTCATTGGTACGAGTTTCTGGATAAAATCAAGAGAAATCTGTGGAATTTCTGTTGGAACAAAGAGTCCACCTTCTGATGAAATTCCTTTTGCAATTGCTTCTGCAGCAGTTACTTTAACTGACTTATCTCTTGTACTTGTATAAAACATAAGAACACATCCTTTTCGTGTGGTATTCTAACATATAATAATTTTCATTTCAATATTAAAATAATTAAATTCCTTGTGAATCAAAGGCATTTTCAATATGATTCACTTTAACCGGCTCATCATTTTTAAAATAAACTTCAATAATGTCAAATCGTGGTTGGCGCTTAAATTCATAATTCTTCAAATATATTTGTGATGATGCTATTATTTTTGCTCTTTTTGTACTATTGACTGCATCTGAGGGTGAATATTTCATACCTTCACTACGAGTTTTAACTTCGATGAAAACTACATATTTTTTATCTTCTGCAACAATATCTATTTCACCAAATTTACAATGATAGTTACCTTCAACTATTATGTATCCGTGTTTTCTTAAATATCTAGCAGCAACAATTTCACCATATTCACCTATTAAGCGTTTATCCATTACTATCGCCTAAAATCTTTTTGAGAAAAGACCTTCTATGTACTGGTGAAACCCCATGTTTTTCTATCATTTCATAATGAAGCTTTGTTCCATACCCTTTATGCTTCTCAAAACAATATTCAGGGTATTTTTCTGCGATATCAAGCATGAAACGGTCACGGCTGACTTTTGCAAGAATAGATGCGGCTGCAATTGACATGCTCTTGCCATCACCTTTTACAACTGTTTCATCTTGAATTGATAATCCCGGATGCTGATTACCATCAATCAACGCATAATCAGGCTTTACAGACAATCCATCAACTGCTCTTCTCATTGCTAAAAAAGTGGCATTCAAAATATTGATTTCATCAATTTCTTCTTCAGTTGCAATCCCAATTGAATAAGAAATAGCCTTTTCACAGATGATATCAAACAACACTTCTCGTTTTTTCTCTGTAAGTTTTTTCGAATCGTTAAGTCCATCTATTTCAAGGTCAATAGGCAAAATAACCGCAGCGGCATAAACAGGTCCCGCTAATGGTCCACGGCCTGCTTCGTCAATTCCACAAATAGTCTTAAAACCTTTTTCTATTGCAAGTTTTTCATAAGAATAATCCATACTATTTCACCGGTCTCTCTAATGAAATTGCACCTAATTTTCCACCACGATATTCGTCAAGCAACATAACAGATGCACGCTCATAGTCGATATCGCCGCCTTTAATCATCATACCACGTTTTTTACCAATCATTTCAAGAACTTCCCAAGCTTCTTTGTCTTGAAAATCTGCGATTTTATATCTTTCAGAAAGTCGGTCAGCATAATCAGTTTTCATTACTTCTAAAAGTCGGATTGCGAGAGTTTCTGCATCTAAAATTTCATCTTTAACAGAACCGATAAATGCAAGTCTGTCGCCAACTTTTGGGTCATCAAACTTAGGCCACAAAACACCGGGAGTGTCAAGCAATTCAATACCATTACCTATCGGGAACCATTGATTATGTCTTGTAACACCTGCTTTATCTGCCACTTTTGCTTTTGCAGAACCTGCCATACGGTTAATAAATGAAGATTTTCCTGTGTTTGGAATTCCCACAACCATAATGCGAAGTGCCTTGCCGGGCATTCCCCTGTCTTCATTCTTTTTGATTACATCTTTAAGAACTTCACGGACAGCAATAATATAATTATTGAGTCCCTTACCTGTTCTGCAATCAACAGGAATAGCCTTTATACCTTTATTCTTATAATAGTCAACCCACTGATTTGTTGTATTTTTATCTGCTAAATCACATTTATTAAGAAGAACAATTCTCGGCTTTCCATTAATCAATTCTTCAAGTTCTGGGTTTGAACTGCTTATAGGAATTCTTGCATCAATGATTTCAGTAACACCGTCAACAAGTGGCAAGCTCTCTTTTATAAGACGACGAGTTTTTGCCATATGACCGGGAAACCATTGAACAACTTGTCTTTGAGTATCAGCCATTTATATTCTCCTAAACTTTAAGAATTAAAAAGTTTTGTGTCGCCGATTTTATAAAAAACTTTGCCGACTACATATCTTTCATCAATCATACCAATTCCGGGGTCTCGACTATCAGCAGAATCGTTACGATTATCACCCATAACGAAAAGTTTACCCTCAGGTACAGTATAGGTATTATTCATACCATAGAGAAACAACATTTTTTCTTTGATATAGTCTTCTTTAAGTTCAACACCGTCAACAAACACGCTTCGAGTTTTTTTGTCGAATGAAATTGTCTGTCCTGCTGTTCCAATTACTCTTTTAATTAAAACCAAATCATAACTGTTTGGCTGAGAAATAACTACAACATCACCATTTTCAATTTCACCATTGATTGCAGTTATTAACAAGTTTTCGCCCTCGTGCAAGGTATTCTCCATTGATTCACCAACAACAGTTGAAATTTTAAAGAAAAAAGTAAATATAATACAAACCGCTATAATTGCAGTCAGTAATATAGAAGCAAAATCGTATACAGTATTCAAAAAATTATTTTTATTCATAATCATTAATGTTCCAATCGCCAAAAGGTAAAATTCTAATTTGTGCTACGCCCAAAACATATCTTTCATCAATAAAACCGATAGTTTTAAAACGGCTATCTAGAGAGTCATTTCTGTTGTCACCCATTACAAAAAGGCAACCATCCGGTACAGTCAAGGGATAGACAAAGTCACCCATTCTCTCGGTTTTTTCTGCAATATAAGGTTCATATTTTGCAACACCATTAACAGTAACAATGCCTTCAATAAAGTCAATTGAGATGGTGTCACCACCCTTTGCGATTACTCGCTTGATAAGTGGCTCGTTAAGTGAATTAGGCTGTGTTACAACAACAATATCGCCAACTTCAACTTCACCCGGTATTGCACTGACTGTGAGCCAATCTCCATTATTTAATGTCGGTTTCATAGAAGTCCCATTAACGCCCACAACTCTAAATAAGAATGTAAATATTAAGAGAATTAAAATAATTGCATAAATTAAAGAATCCATCCAATCATATACAAATTCCCATGACATTTTCTTTTGTTTTACTGAATATTCACTACTTTCAAATGAAATTGAAAACTCTTCACTTTTTCTCATTTCTATCACCCATCAGCACATACTGTGCATATATCCTTTATTTTATGGTACTTGCAATAGTACAAATCTTTTTTAATCTATGATTGACACCTGAACGCGAAATAGGCTCAGTTAAACATTCACCTAACTCACGCAGTGACATATCAGGATTTTCAAGTCGCAATTCTGCAATTTCACGAAGCTCACTTGATAAATATGAAAAACCAACTGTATTTTTAATATGTAAAATTGCGTCAATCTGTTTTGCAGCAGCATCAATTGTTTTATCAAGATTTGCGCTTTCAAAGTTTAATTTTCTATTAACATTATTGCGCATATCTTTATACATTTTAACACCCATTAATTCAAGGCAGGAATTCATTGCGCCCATAACAGTTAAAATGTCTTCAATTGCCTCACTATCTTTAAAATATATTACATAATTGGAACTTCTTGTAACAACTTTTGGTGTAGCAGAGAGTTCATCATAATCATTTATAAACAGTTTTAAGTCTTTGCTAAGGTTTAGATATGGTACAACAAATTCTAAATGATAGCCTTTATTAGGGTCGTTTATCGTTCCACAAGTTAAAAACGCACCTTTTAAGAAAGCTATCTTACAGCACTCATCAGAAAAATTGCTCCAATTTATTCTTGAAGTACTTGACTTTTGGTCATATCCAAAAGTTTCAAGAACCTTTAATCTATCCTGTGCACTATTAACTTCAATTTTATATTTTCCAGCTTCGGTTTTTGAAAATTTAGGTTTGATGTTACATACTTTCAAAAGCATATCTCTATACATTTTTGCAATAGCACTATGTTCAGTTAATAATGATATATCAAATGATGAAAAAGCTCTTGAAAAGAGAATCATACCGTATGCAAAAGCATGCAAACAGCAATCATTTTCTAATTCAATTAATAAAATCTCATTTTTAACATCTGCTGAAAAAGACATTTTAACCCTTATCTCTTAATGTCACGGTGATATACCGAAACATTATAACCCTTTTCTTTAATATCGTTGTAAACCAATTCAGCAAAAACAACTGAACGGTGTTTGCCACCTGTGCAACCAACTGAAATTGTCAACTGGCTTTTACCCTCACTTCTATAGAGTGGCACTAAATAATTTATTAAGTCAAGCAGCTTAGGTACTAAACCTCTTGCTTGGTCAAACTTCATAACATACTCACGAACTGGTTCTTCTAACCCTGTATGCTCCTTTAATTCTGGCACATAAAATGGGTTTGGTAAGCATCTAACATCAAACACTAAATCAGAATCTTTTGGTGCACCATTTTTAAATCCAAATGAAATAACATTTATTTTAAGCGTATTTGCGATATCATCAAGGAAAAGTTCAGCAACACGCTCTTTAAGTTGTGATGTTGTAATTAAAGATGTATCAATTACATAGTTTGCAATATTTAGCGCTTTTTTAAGCATTTCACGTTCTTTAATAATAATATCTAACAATTCACTCTGCGAGTTTTTATTTGAGAGTGGGTGTTTTCTGCGAGTTTCTTGATATCGACGCATAATCACTTCATTATCTGCATCAAGAAATAAAATTTTATAATCACATTCCATTACTCTCAATTCTTCGAGTGCTTCAAACAATTGATTAAATGAATCACCAAGTCTGACATCAGCTGCAATAGCAACCTTTTCACGCTGTTCCGTTGAGTCATTAAGAATTTGAACGAATGTAGGAATCAACTGAGGTGTCATATTATCGACGCAGAAAAAGCCGATATCTTCTAATGTATCAATGGCTCTTGATTTACCAGCGCCAGACATACCGGTTACGATTACTAATTGCACAATGTCACCCCTTATTCCCCAATAATTTTAACTTCAGTTTCAAGTTTCACACCATGTTTTTCAAAAACGGTATCTTGAATATGTTTTATAAGATTTAAAATATCAGTTGATGTTGCGCCGCCACGATTGATTACAAATCCAGCGTGCTTTTCACTGACTTGCGCACCACCAATTGTATATCCCTTTAAATTACAATCTTCTATCAAAGCACCTGCAAAATATCCTTCAGGTCGTTTAAAAGTACTACCAGCGCTTGGAAATTCTAATGGTTGTTTTTCTTTTCTGCGACGAAGTTTATCGTTCATTGCCTCTTTGATTTCTGTCTTATCGCCCTTTTGAAGTTTAAGTGTTGCAGAAATTATTGTGTAACCATTGACTGTATAAGCACTGCGACGATAACCTAAATCAAGCTGGTCTTTTGTGAGAACACCTATGTTTCCATCACTATCAATATGAGTGCAAGAATAGAGAACATCTTTCATCTCACCACCATAAGCGCCTGCATTCATATATACAGCACCACCAAGATTACCTGGAATACCAAACGCAAATTCCAAACCGGTTAAAGAATTATCAAGTGCAAAATTGCAAAGTGCTTTCATCATTGTGCCAGTTTCACATTCGATTGTGTTTTCATCAATTAGTTTTATTGATGAAAGATTTGAACCAATTTTTATTATTACGCCCTTATATCCGTTATCAGTTACAAGCAGATTTGAGCCATTGCCCATAACAAATGGTTTTACATTCAACTCTTTACATTTTTTAATGATTTGTGATAATGAGTCAACAGAAGCGGGAATGATGAGTAAATCGGCATTACCACCTGTTTTAAAACTTGTATATTTACTCATTGGTGCATTTTCTTCAACAACTGCACCCAAGCTTTTTGCAAGTGTTATGAGTTCACCGTACAACATCATTACCTCTTTCTTTAATAATTAATAGTTTTGCCAAATGTCAATTTCTTTTGCTTTTGGCTCGTAACCATCATCCATTCCAAGATGATGAAGAAGCTCGCGAGCAGCATTGTAGCCCATCTTCTTCTGTCTGTTGTTCATTGCAGCACATTCAATAATAACGGCAAGGTTTCGACCAGGTTTAACAGGAACAACTGTCAATGGAACTTTAATATCCATAATTGTTATGTATTCGTTATCAAGACCCATTCGGTCATAAACCTTTGAGCTATCCCAAGGCTCAAGCTGAATAACCATATTGATTTTTTCTGTAAGCTTAACAGCACCCATACCGAAAATACGACGGGCATTGATAATACCGATACCACGAAGTTCAATAAAGTGACGGATATTATCAGGCGCTGTGCCAACAAGAGTTTTTGAAGATGTTTTTCTGATTTCAACAGCATCATCAGCAATAAGTCGGTGTCCGCGCTTTATAAGCTCTATTGCAGTTTCGCTCTTACCAACACCGCTGTCACCAACAATTAGAATACCTTCACCATAGACTTCAACAAGAACGCCATGGCGAGTAATTCTCTCTGCAAGTTCTGTTCCAAGGAAATAAATGAGTGTTGCCATTGCGCCTGATGTTGAATCTGCAGAACGAAGAATTGGCACGCTATATTTTTGTGCAAGTTCAATCATTCCGTCAACTGGCTCAAGATTTCTTGTTATAAGAATCAAAGGAGGTTGTTTGCTTATAAGACTCTCCAATCTTTCAAGTTGTTGTTCTTTTGGTAATGTATTGATATAATGCATTTCACCGTTACCTAAGAACTGAACTCTTGCAGGGTCGAAATATGGGTCAGCACCTGCAAGTAAAAGTCCGGGACGATTTACTTCTTTTGAAGTGATAGAAAGTACAGAAGCATCACATGGTAAATAGAGAACTTCATATCCATTTTCATTGATTACTTTTTCAAGTGTTACGGAATATTTTGTTACCAAAATGCCTACCTCCCCTTTATAAATAATATAATTATTGTAATTATATAACATTGTTTTAAAATTTCCAATAGTTTTTTGAAAAAAATATTGAAAAATCTGAACCCGACAGGATATTTCCCATCGGGTTCTTTTAATTAGTCAAAAGACACTTATTTCATATTCTCTTCGTATGACTTAATCATCTTTTTAACCATCTGACCGCCAACAGAACCTGCCTGCTTTGAAGTAAGGTCACCGTTGTAGCCCTGTTTAAGATTTACGCCAACTTCTGATGCAGCTTCCATCTTGAAACGGTTAAGAGCTTCACGAGCTTCTGGTACTACGTTCTTATTACCTCTTGACATCTTATTTACACCCCAATCATTCTAAAACTCTTACGTTTGCAATAGTATTATGAGCTTCTAATTAGGGATTATTATTGAAAAATTTTGCTAATTATTTATAGTCTCTTAACGAACAGAACTCATATCCATCTTCTCTTGCTTTATCAATAATTCTTGCAAGTGCATTTGCATTATCGGGTGATACAGAGTGCAATAAAATCACAGCTCCTGGATGAAGTCTTGAAACAACTGTATCATAGGCATAGTCTGCGCCTTTTTGATTATTCAAATCCCAATCCGCATAAGCTAATGACCAGAATACGCTTGTAAAACCTAACTCTCCAACCGTATTCAAGGCATTTTCGTTATATTCACCTTTTGGGAATCTGAAATACGGCTCACTGTAATTAAAATTATCTCTTAAATATTTATCCATTCCCAAAATTTCTTCTTTTATCTGTTCAGTTCCGATTTCTGCAAAAGATGGGTGTGTTACAGAGTGATTACCAACAATATGACCATCTGCAATCATTCGCTTTATCAAGTCAGGATTTTCTTTAACCTGTGGCAAAGTACAGAAAAAGGCAGCATTGACATTTTTCTCTTTTAGTACATCGAGAATTTTTGATGTGTAGCCATTTTCATAACCACAATCAAACGTTAAATATAAAACTTTATTCTGTGACTTTGTATCAAGACAAAATGCTTTAAAATTATTGGATTCAAAATATTTTTGTGCATTTATTGAAATTTCATTTGCAACACCATTTTTTGCTACGCCATAACTATGTGACTTTTTATCATTTGTTCCCATTGGCTCTGGTGCTACTGAAGTTTCAGGCTCATCAAATTGAGTTATTGTTTCAGTCTGTGTTTCTGTTTGTGTTTCTGATACTTTTGGTTCAGCTTCTGTATTTTGTTTTGTGCAAGAGCAAAGCAAAGTTAGCGATAGAACAGCACATAAAGGTTTAATAAATTTATTCATTTAAACAACCTTATTTCATCATACTATTCATATTTTCAACAACATCTGAAAATGTGTTTACAGCTTTCTTTGCTGTCTTTTTCATCTTCTTTTTTGTTGCGTTATTTGACATTGCATTAGTCATTGCAAGGGCTGCTGTACCTGCAAGAACACCTGCGCCAAGTGCTTTATACATTGTATTGTTGTTCATTTTCTCTTCCCCTTTCAATTTTTTTCGCTCACAATTTAATGAGCAAATATATTTTTTGAAAAAGAAATAAAAAAATTAAAAAATAATGTTTAAAATTATTTCTAAAAATGTTATACTTTAAATTACATAAAAATTTCAAAATTTTGGTGATAAAAATGACACTTAATATTGTAATGGTTGAGCCTGAAATCCCACAAAATACTGGTAATGTTGCCCGAACTTGTGCAGCAACAGGAGCAAGACTTCATTTGGTTGGTAAAATGGGATTTACACCTGATGATAAAAAGTTAAAAAGAGCAGGTCTTGATTACTGGTATTTGCTTGATATTACATATTACGACTCACTTGAAGAGTTCTTTGAAAAAAATCAAGGTGGTAACTTTTTCTATTTTTCAACAAAAGCACAAAAAAGACATTCTGATGTAAAATACCCTGACAACACATATCTCGTTTTTGGCAAAGAAACTGCGGGACTTCCTGAAGATTTACTTTTTGCAAATCCTGACAAATGCGTGAGAATTCCTATGATTGATGAAGCGAGAAGTCTTAATCTTTCAAATGCAGTTGCCATCGGTGTTTATGAAACACTCAGACAATGGGATTATCCACAATTGTTGGAGTCAGGAGAATTAAGAAATTACAATTGGAGCGACCAGCAATGAAAACTCCACAGTCATTAATTGAATACTGTCTCTCAAAAACCGGTGCCTATGTTGACCACCCTTTTGGACCAGATTCAGAAATAATTAAAGTTGAAAAGAAAATTTTTGCACAATTTTTTCAATTAAAAGGAATTGATAACATAACACTTAAATGCGATGCTATGACTGGTCAATTTTACAGACAGATGTTTCCTAACGTTGTTGTAAGAGGTTACCATTGCCCACCTGTTCAGCAGCCTTATTTCAACACGTTTCCGTTAGATGGTTCTGTGCCTGATGAGATAATTTTTGAAATGATAGACCATAGTTATTCGGTAGTTATTGGTAAATTACCGAAATATTTACAAAGAAAATTGAATGAAGAATAGAATAACGCACCCACAATATATATTCACTGTGGGTGTGTTTTTTTTGCTTATTCACTTAATGGGAATGTTAGGCGTACTTTAAAAAGGTCACCATCAATTTGAATATCAAGTTTACCTTTTTGAATTTCAGTCAAAGATTTTGCAATTGAAAGACCTAATCCGCTACCTTCTGTATTTCTTGAACTATCACCACGCACAAAGCGTTCCATCAGCTCATCACCTGAAATATTAAGTGGGTCTTTTGAAATGTTTCTAAATGAAATTTCTGCTTTATCTACTTTACGCGTCGCATCAATATAAACTCGTGTATTAGGTTGAGCATATTTTGCAATATTGTTGAGTATATTATCGAAAACACGCCATATATGGCGATTGTCAGCCATTACAAGCAACAAATCATCAGTTTTATTAAGAACAACTTGCAAATTGTAATTTGCGAACTTCTCATCATACTCACCAAGAGCTTGTGACAGCAAAATACCTAACTCAAGTTTACTAAAGTTAACATTAACATTACCTGTTGATACTTTTGATGCTTCTAACAAGTCATCAATAAGCTTTTTAAGTCTTGCAGATTGACGAGATAATACGTCTATATACTCTTTTGCAGTTTCATTTTCAATTTCTTCTTTTTCAAGCAAATCAACATAGTTGATAATTGAAGTTAATGGGGTTTTAATATCATGAGAAACATTTGTAATGAGCTCTGTTTTGAAGCGTTCACTCTTCATTCTCTCTTCAACTGCTTTTGCAATACCATCGTTTATATTATTAATATTTTCAGCGTGGTCTTTTATATCAAGAAACATATATTTTGTGTCAATTTTTTTATAAACATTGCCCTTTGCAATTTCTTCTGTACCCTTTTTTATTCGTTTAAGTAGTATTGCAACAACAATTATACCTACGCAAAGAACACAGTTCAAAATCCATGTAGTAGGCCATAAAAAGCCCCAATCAAGTGTAAGTATTATAAACTCAAAAAGCATTATGCTAACTACTGCAACAATTGTTTTCCACACAAGAGGAATTGAACGCAACATTGAAATTGAAAACTTAAAAGATTTTTTGAATAGCTCTTTGATGCAACTAAATATCTTTTTTAATATTCTAAAAACAATTGATAAAATCTTATAGATAATTGTTGTATTAATAAAAGTTTCTGTTTTAAATCTTACTGCAATTGTCATTGCGAGAATTGCTAACAAACTTCCATCAAGAAATGTAGCAATAACAACCAAAACTGCAATATACGGCATTGCTACCCATAGTGTTATATCGGAATTGTAACTTATCATTTCAAAATAAACATTATCGCAAATCCAGAAAATACCACAACCTAAAAGCAAGGTTATCACAGAAAGCAATGCAATCATAATATCAATCGGAAATTTGTCAAATTTTGATATATAGATTCCTTCAAAATCTTTTTTATGACCTGCCGCGCACATTATAAATACCAATAGTGCAACGGAAGATAAAATTGAAATAATTGCTATTATAAAAAGTGCTATTTGTTTATCAGCAACCAAATTAAATAATTCGTTTATGTAATAAAAACAATCTTTTACAACAAATTCTTTCTTTAAACATACCGTTATTTCATATTCTACATTCTCATAACAATCAGCATCTTCATAAGATACAGATGTGGTTTCATAAAAGACTGAGCCCGTTTCGAGTTCGGTATCATTTACTTTTTGCGAATTTGAATTATTGGGGTTATTACGATATTCTTCTTTTAATACGCTAAAGCTGTGCACACCGGTATTAATAATATCACTTGCCGAATCATCAATGTTTGAAAAAACAATTTTATCATCAGAATCTTTAATTTCTACCAACAAGTTTTTAGACATAAAATTGTAAACTGCTTCTTCAAATATTTCACCACCAACTTGAGAAGCATCACCGTGCTTTTCGTAATATTCAACATAATCGCCGAGTCTGGATATTGGATTCCACGTCATACCTGTCAACAAGGTCTTTTTAAAGTCATAGCGGTCACTTTCAGTTGCAAAAGCACCTGAACCAAACCCAAATAACAAAAGTGCTGATGATAGCAATGCAGACAAAAGCATCACAGCAAAAAGAACTGTTGCCACACATTTAACGACCGTATTATTTCTCATCACATAACACCTCTTTCAATCTTGTAGCCCTGTCCCCACACTACTTTCAAATAACGTGGTTCAGCAGGATTAATTTCGATTTTTTCTCGAAGGTGTCTAATATGTACTGCAACTGTACTTTCTGCGCCATAGGGATTATCTTTCCACACTTTAAGATATATTTCGCGTGGAGAATAGACTTTGCCTGCATTTTGCATTAAAAAATACAGTATTTCATATTCTTTTGGTGTGAGTGAAACCTTTTCGCCATCAACTGTTACCTTTTTGGCGTTGTCATCAAGTTCTAATGTGCCGATTACTATTGATTGTTCGTTAGTTTTACCACCACCGAGCATCATATATCGGCGAAGTTGAGATTTTACTCTCGCTATAACTTCAACAGGATTAAAAGGTTTTGTAATATAGTCATCTGCACCAACATTTAGTCCTAAAACCTTATCGGTATCTTCACTTTTTGCCGTTAACAAAATAACGGGAATATTAGAAATTTCACGAATTTTCACCATAGCACAAATGCCATCTAATACAGGCATCATAATATCTAAAAGAGCTAAATGAATATCTTCTGTTTTTACTTTCTCTATTGCCTCATTACCGTTGTAAGCAAGAATTGTGTTATACCCCTCTGATTTAAGATAAATATCAAGTGCATTGACAATATCTTTTTCATCATCACAAACAAGAATATTATACATATTTTCAACCTCCAACGGTATTGTAATAAAAATAGTTTTAAGAATAAACAAGTTAAATTATTAAGATTTTATTAAGATAAAAAGCAATAGCGGGAGCAAAGCTCCCGCCCTATTATCAAAGGATATCAACCTTTAATTCTGCGTCGTTATATTTATAGAATTTTCTGTCTTCAAGTGCCCAAAGACGATTTGTGAACTCGCCTTTTTCTATTCCGCTGACTGCATCCATAATTTCATAAATTCTTGCGTCCATCAAGTCAAGTTGTGAAAGCAATTCAGCTTCAAGAAAAAGTGGTCTAACTGCTGCGCCAAATTCAGGCTCACCGTGATGTGACAAAATCATATGTTGCAAAAGCATTGATTTTTCACCATCAATCCCGAGTTTCTCCCCTGCTTCTTTAACCATCATTGCGCCCATTACAAGATGTCCTAAAAGATTGCCTTCAACAGTATATCCTGATGCTATGCCTGTTTCTTTAACATCAAATTCAATTGTTTTTGCGATATCGTGAAGTATAGCCCCTGAAACTAGCAACTCTCTGTTAACGAAAGGATAAACCTTGCAAATACTTTCACATAGTTTTACTATCGATGATGTGTGCATTAAAAGTCCGCAACGGATAGCATGGTGCAATCTAAATGCTGCAGGGAAATAAAGAATCTTTTCTTTATTATTTTCAAGTAAATATGTAACAACTTTTTTTAAGTCATTATCTTTAAAGCCATCAATAGTTTCGAGAAGAAAATTAAACATATCTTCGCCGCTATAATCCGCTGATTTTACATAGTCTGAAACATCAACTCCGTCACTTTCAACTACAGGACGGATTCTGTCAATTCTCAACTGGTCGTGACCATTGTATTGAGAGATTGAACCTCTTACCTTTACAAACATATCGTTTTCATATTTGCCGTGAGAAACCTCGTTATAATCCCAAAGTTTTGCAAAAATTTCTCCTGTTTTATCAGAAAGTACAATATCAAGATAAAAATTGCCGTTTTTGGCTGTTTTCTTGTCGCATTGTTTGATTACTGCATAGCCTTCAACAAGACCATTATTGCCAATTTCATTAAAATTCATATATTTAGTATTCCTTTCAACTGTATATATAAAATTATACACTTTAAGAATAACTATTGCAATATCTTTTAGCCAAAAAGCATTCTACCTGTATTTTCTTGCACAATGAAAAAACCACAAAGTGAAAGTGTAATCAACAAAGTCACCATTGATGATAAAATAAAATTTTTTAAAAGTTTAGTTGTCTCTGACATTAAGTTTCAAACTCCTTTAATAATTTTGCTAACGATTCTGCAAAATAACGAGCAGAATATACTGCTTCAGTTAATGTGTTAGCATCTGTGCCTATATCAACTGACAAAGCACAAGGCAACAAATCCATATTATATTTTCTGCTTGAAAACACTAATGGTCTGACTATCTGTGGATTATCCGTTGCCAACTGATTCTGCAGTTTAAGCGCAAAGGTGAGATTTTTCTCCCAATTAGGAAAATCGGTTACATTGCCTGTTTCACAACCTGTTGTTATCATAATTTGTGCTACTTTTTTATTGTCGATATCTGTTAGAGTTTTTATTCTTGTTCCGTCTTTTTGATAAATGGAATCTCTATGCACATCAAGTACAATTTGTATTGATGGGTTATTCTTTAACACTTCACTAACCTTTGCTCTTGACCTTTCATAAGCACCACTATATTGCTCATCAAAAGTATCAGTTATATGAATTGTTTTATACCCTTTTTCATTAAGAATTTTACAGATTTCTTCACCAATTCGCACAACGGTTTCGCTCTTATTATCACTTCGGATATCTCGTGCTTTTGTATAGAAATCTCTATCTAATAACTCATAGCTTTCTGATGTGTGCGTATGATAAATCAGCACCGCAGGTTGGTTTTTTGATATGTTGGCTACTACTTTTCGGTTTATATAATTATCAATATCAATGGGTTTATCAATTGTAGTATTTCTTACAAGGATTTTATCATATTCTATTGTTGCATTTTTACGACTATAATCTTCTTTTAATATCTTTCCGTCATTAGTTGAGTTTGCGTATTTTGTTTTTGCTTCATTTATAAGTTTTTGAATATCGTCAGGAATATCAGACTTTATTGTTACCGTTTGAGACGACGATTGCACTTCGCCCATAGATGCAACTATCTCGTCTTCTTCCATTTCATTGTTTTGAGACTTGTAATAAGAAATAGTTTCACTTGGATATGATAAAAACATTCCTATGTTTAGTATTGCTTTTTGTAAAAGTTCTGCATTATTAGTAGTTAGTAAAAAAACAACAATAAAAACTGGAATTATCGATTTTATTATACATTCAAATAACTTTTCAGAAAAGTTTGTCCTTTTATTCAAAGTGTCATTCCTTTCATAGTTTTTTTAATTATATGAAAGAAGTGACTAAAAAATGCTACATTAACGACAATAAAAATTCAGGTTCAATATGTGGTTGTAATGCACAATTTATGCTCAATGCAAGCAGTCGTGAAGCTCTTTTTATAATCATATCAATATCTCTTGGAGTAACCATAACTGTTTCAGCTTCTTCTGATATATCATCAATATTGCTGCCACTTTCAACTAAATCATAGACGAGGGTTTTACCGTCAACAACTGTTGGAATACCAATAGCGATTACAGGAATACCTAAAGTTTTTTCATCAATTCTTGCACGGTTATTCCCAACTCCTGCACCCGGTGAAATTCCTGTGTCAGAAAGTTGAATAGTTTTGCCTAATCGGGACAATTTTCTTGATGCTAAAGCATCAATTGCTATAACAGTTTTAGGGTTAATTAAATCAACAATTCCCTTTATATATTCTGCTGTTTCAATTCCTGTCTGACCAAGCACTCCTGTTGAAATTGATGCTACAGGATTAAATGCAGGCAAACCAAGTTCACTTGAGAACTCAGTTTTAAGATGTCGGGTTGAAAATATTTGTTCTGCACACAACGGACCTAAAGCATCAGGGGTAATATTATCATTACCTATACCAACAACTAAAACAGAGCTTTTACCTTTGGGCAACATATCGGTTATAACTTCAGTTAACGCTTTTAATCTACCATCAAGTAATTCTGTTTCGTGTGAGAATTCTGGCACATCAACTGTAAAATATTTACCTTTAGGTTTACCAACTTCTTTTTCACCAAAATCATCTAAAACTTCCACAAGAGTTATTGTTGCATCATCCTTATGCTTTGTTTCATATCGAATGCCTTTAACCTGTTCTTTATTAAGCATTTCGTGGCGTTCAAGAGCTAAATCAGTTCTATAAATCATTACATTTCTCCATACAAAATTACTATTTTTCACCTTTATTATTGACCGCACAAAAAAATATAGTCATTTTGTAAAAAAAACTTGATTTTTATTTTATTTCGTGCTAATATATGTATCTGTAATGCGAAGGAGGTGTAACGAATATGCCAAATATTAAATCAGCTAAAAAGCGTGTTCTCGTTAACAAGACAAAGGCACAGCGTAATAAGTCAGCTAACTCAGCTCTCAAAACAGCTATCAAAAAAGCAAACATTGCTATTGAAACAAATGCTGCTGAAAAAGAAGAGCTTGTAAAAGTTGCTGTTAAGAAAATCGACCAGGCTGCTGCTAAGGGTCTTCTTCATAAGAATAATGCAGCTCGTAAAAAGTCTGCTCTCGTTACAAAGCTTAACAAGGCTTAATCAATTACGTAGTTCTTTGCCGTTGACGAAAGTCTTCGGCATTTTTCTTTATTGACTTTTTATAATTTCTTGTGTATAATTAGATAAAGATTTAATCGGAGGTTTATTCTTATGAAAAAGGCTTTGAAAGTTATCGCTATTATCGCTGCAATCGCAGCTGTTGCAGTTGCTGCATATGTTATTATTAAAAAGTATGTTGACAGTAAAAGAGTTGTAATCGGCAACGACGCTGAAAATTATGTTTCATGCTCATTCTGTGACGATACTTTTGTTTCAGAAACAGTTGCTTAAACAATAATCACAAAAGATAACAGGACTGAATATGCACAAGTCCAGTAAAAACGGACAATAGAAAAAACAGACCTCCTATGGTAGAAT
>CALEJD010000109.1 GCA_937898195.1 uncultured Clostridia bacterium
TTCTACCATAGGAGGTCTGTTTTTTCTATTGTCCGTTTTTACTGGACTTGTGCATTTCACAGTCCCTTGAATTTTATTTATCTTTATATTTTACTTGTAGGAATTTATCAAACGCGCGATAAAAATATGCCGAGCCAACTACAAATGAAATCAAAGTGATTATGAGATAAAGTGCAAGGTTACTATTACAGCCAAAGAATGAGCCACAATACATCTTGCAAAGAATTGCAGTTTCTGCGCTTATAATTGACATAATGAGAAATACTGAATATGCAAGGCAGAAAACAACTTTGCCATAAGTGGTCTTTGCGAATTCTCTGAAATACTTTTTAAGGTCTTTGTTCTTTAAATCGTAGATTGTCATAATTATCCCTCCACAAATTTACCCATAACCATAACTTTTTGAATATTAATGTTATCGTCAAAAAGAAGAATATCAGCGTCATATCCTTCTTTGATATAACCCTTTTCATTGTCAATGCCAATTACCCTTGCAGGTGTCCCTGATGCCATTTTAACTGCATCATAAATTGGTGCACCAACTTCTTTATACATATTGCGAACAAGCATATCGGTTGTAGCCGCACTACCAGCAAGGCAACTTCTGTCAGCAAGCTTCATAACATTATCTTCATATACCACTTCAAGACCGTTTTCCTGCATACAGATTTCACCGTCTTTAAGGTTGCTTGCTGCGAATTCAAGGCCATCAGTAATGAGATACATTCCGTCTGCGCCCTTGCACTTGTAAATGAGTTTAAGCACACCAAGTGGTAAATGTCTTAAATCCGCAATAACCTGAACTGTATATCTGTCGTCAACAAGTCCCGCTTCAACTGCACCAGCTACACGGAAAATCCCACGCTTGAAACAACTGGTTGATGCATTATAAATATGTGTAAAATCTGAAAATCCGTGGTCGAGAGCATCAATAGTTGTGTCATAATCGGCTTTTGTGTGAGCCACAGAAACAACAATGCCTTTTTCTTTAAGCTTTTCGCCAAGCTCGAATGCACCGTCAATTTCAGGCGCAACACCCATAATACGAACTTTGTCCCAACACTCAATAAGTGGTGTAGGGTCATCTTTTAAAGGTGAGAGAATATTTTCTTCACTTTGTGCACCCTTGTTTTCAGGGTTTAAATATGGCCCTTCAAAATGAACACCTAAAATGTTAGAGTCAGTGCAAGTTTCACTGGCTTTTTTTATGTATTCTGTAACCTCTAACAACTGTTTAACAGGAGCTGCAAGAGTTGTGGGGAGAATACTTGTTGTGCCGTGCAAAGCGTGTGCTTTTGCCATTTTACAAAGCTTATCACTATCACAACACATTGCAGAAATTCCACCACCACCGTGTACGTGCAAATCAATAAAGCCAGCTGAAAGATAAAGACCGTTGCAGTCAATAATTTCTGCATCTGCGTCTATGGTTTCTGCTATCTTTACGATTTTTTGCCCGTCAACAAGCACAGAGAGTTTTTTAACTTCGTTTTCTAAAATTACATTTGCGTTTTTAAAAAGGAACATTATTTCACCTTCATTCCAATACATATTATGCCTTTATCGGTGATGTCAATTACACCGTATTCGTCATCATATAAAGCACCGGGACAAAACACATATACCCCGTCACAATAATCCGTCTGCTGACGGTGAGTGTGCCCGTAAAGTACTATTTTACAGTTATTTTCACGAGCCTTAATAAGAAGTCCTGCTAAACTGCTTTTAACATATTCATAATGCCCGTGGGTTATATAAATATTTTCATTATTTTCGGTAATAATCTGTCTTAATGGGTATTCACAATGAAAATCATTATTACCTTTTACAGAGTAAATACGCTTGTCACCAATGAATTGCTTGCAATATTCAAAATCACGGTGACCGTCACCCAAAAAGATAATTGCCTTGGCATCGGGTTGTGCTTCGATTGCTTTTTTCATGGGCTTATATTGTCCGTGAGAATCCGAAAAAACAAGTATTCGCAAGCATATCACCCCTTGAACAAGCATATTATCTATTAACATTATATATCAATTTGGTGGTGTTTTCAATGAGTAATGAAAATTTTAACAAAATCGTTGATGATATGAAAAATCAAAAAAGCAGACAAGATGCACAAGACTTTCTTATGAAACAGTTAAAGCCTGACCAAAGCAAGAGATTGCAAGAATTGTTAAGTGATAAAAATGCTATGGAGCAGATGCTCTCAACCCCACAAGCGCAAGAATTGTTAAAGAAGTTTACGGAGGGTAAGAATGGCTGATTTACAAGAACTTTTGTCATCAATAAGTGATGAAGATATGGCAAAACTTAAAAATGTGGCAGAATCTTTGATGGGCAACGCAACACCAAAAGAACAGCCTAAAAAAACAGCGCCATCATTACCTTTTGATGAAAAAATGATAAGCAAATTAATGTCAGTAATGGGGCAAATGAATAAAGAAGATAGTCGAACAAGGCTCATTCTTGATTTGAAACCACTACTTAACGAAGAAAGGCGCAAAAAGGCTGATGACGCTATCAAGTTTTTACAGTTGATGGATACTTTGCCATTGTTAAAGGGGATGTTTGGAAATGAGTAATTATTCATATTCAGAAATTCAGAATATGCAGAAAAAGGCTCTTGAAAGAGTTCGTGAAATGCGAAAAAATTCTGAAAAGTTGTTAGAAGAGACAGACACAACACCATATATAAAACCGAAACAGTTTTTTGAAGAGTCAAATCAACAGGTAAAGCCAAAAATCACAAATATGCCACCGAATTTTCCCGAGAACACATCCTATCCTGACTTCAAAGAGTTTTTCAAGAAAGAAGAACAGAAAGAACAAGCAAAAAATCTAAATATCTCTGTCGAAAAGCCAAAACCCAATATTTTAGACGAGCCTGATAAAGCGATAATTTTAGGCCTTATTATGCTTTTAAAAAGTGAAGGCGCAGACGAAATGCTCATAATGGCATTGATGTATATTTTATCTTAATAAAGGGTGAAAAATCCCTTTATTTTTTTGCAAAATTATGGTTGATAAACGGAGACACATAATATATAATTATTTTTGGAAAAAATAAAAGAGAGTGACAGGGATATGGGGTTTTCTGAACTTTTAAAAACAATTGAAAATTTTGTGTGGGGTGTACCACTGCTTGTAATAATTATAGCAGGTGGTACATTACTTACAGTAAGACTTCGTGGTATTCAAATTAAAAGATTGAATTTGGCACTAAAATGGATGTTCACCAAAGAAGAGGGCGCAACGGGAAATGTGTCATCTTTTGGTGCATTGTGCACTGCATTATCAGCAACAATAGGCACAGGTAATATCGTAGGTGTTGCAACTGCAATCTGTCTTGGCGGTCCAGGTGCATTGTTCTGGCTTTTCGTTGCAGGACTTTTGGGTCTTGCGACAAAATATGCAGAGGGTATGTTGGCTATTAAATATCGTGAAACTGCACCCGATGGACACACTTATGGTGGCCCTTTCTGCTATATCGAAAAAGGTATGGGCAAAAAGTGGCGTTGGCTTGCAAAATTGTTCGCAGTCTGTGGAACTTGCGCCGCTATTTTGGGAATCGGTACATTTACGCAGGTTAATAGCATTTCAACAGCTATTCTTGATTTCTGTTGCCCTGACAAGACAAAGATGTGGTCTTTGCCATTTGTGGGTGATGTTACTGCAACAGGCGTTGTAACAGTTATTATTGCAGTTGTTCTTACAGTTTGTGTGGCAATGGTGCTTTTGGGGGGCATACAGAGAATAGCAAATGTTGCTTCTTTTGTTGTGCCCTTTATGGCTGTTACATATATTGCTTTTTCGTTTATTCTTGTTATTGTAAATATCAGAGAAATGCCACATGCACTTGAAATTGTTATGAAAGGTGCGTTTGACCCATCATCAGTAACTGGTGGTGCAATTGGTTCAGTATTTATTGCAATGCAACACGGTATTTCAAAGGGCGTTTTCTCAAACGAAGCTGGTCTTGGCTCTGCACCAATCGCAGCAGCGGCTGCAAGGGCAAAAGAGCCAGTCAGACAAGGGCTTGTAACAATGAATGGTGCATTTATAACTAACATTATTTGTCTTATGACAGGTCTTGTTCTTGTAACAACTGATGCGTGGCAGACAGGTCTCGAGGGATATTCAGTTACTCGTTATGCATTTACAGAAGGAATGCCATTTTTTAACGCTGATGTTGTTTCATTTATTCTCTCAATGTCTTTGGTCTTCTTCGCATTTACAACTATTATCGGCTGGGATTACTATGCAGAATCTTGCGTTGAATATCTCTCAAACGGAAATCAAAAAGCTGTAAAAATTTCAAAATACATCTATATTTTAGCAGTGTTTGTAGGCTCGTTTATGACAGTAAAAGATGTTTGGACAATCGCAAACATCTTTAATGGTGTTATGGCATTGCCAAATATGATAGCATTGTTTGCATTGTCAGGCATTGTAGCCAAAGAAACAAAGGAATTCTTTGCACAGGGCAAACACAAACTGCAGAAATAATAGTAGTTTTTTTATCTTGACAAGATACCAATTTTATATTAAAATTTTCTATGTTAATTTAATAATCGTGTGA
Source organism: uncultured Clostridia bacterium (assembly GCA_937898195.1). Classification (GTDB taxonomy): domain Bacteria; phylum Bacillota; class Clostridia; order Oscillospirales; family Acutalibacteraceae; genus Fimenecus. The sequence goes on from CALEJD010000109.1 coordinate 4,583, forward strand.
AACAGATTGAAAGTGCAAACTGACTGTCTGTGGACGATATTCCGGAGAATTCCACAATTAGTGGATACCGAAGGTGCAAAGCGTAACGCTAATCTCTCAGGTCAAAGGACGGAAATTTCTTTTAGATTTTTCAGGACTGAGTGTGTTGTGCATTCAGTCCTTTAAATTTGTTTTGAAAAGGTGAAGACAATGAATTTTAATGACATTTTAGTTGCGATTGATGATTTTGTGTGGGGTGTGCCACTTATGGTGCTTATCCTTGCAGGAGGATTATTGCTCACAACAAGACTTAAACTTTTGCAGGTTATTCGTTTACCATTGGCATTAAAGTGGATGGTTAAGGAAGAAGAAGGCGGAAAGGGAGATGTTTCTTCGTTTGGTGCATTGTGTACTGCGCTTTCTGCTACAATCGGTACAGGTAATATCGTTGGTGTTGCAACTGCAATTTGTGCGGGTGGACCAGGTGCTCTTTTCTGGATGCTTGTTGCAGCATTTTTAGGAATGGCTACAAAATATGCTGAAGGTTTGCTTGCTGTAAAATATCGTGATACTGACAAAGATGGTCAATTTTGTGGTGGACCTTTCTACTATATCGAAAAAGGTATGGGCGAAAAGTGGAAATGGCTTGCAAAAGCATTTGCTTTCTTTGGCGTTTGTGCAGGCCTTATGGGTATTGGTACATTTACACAGGTGAATGGTATTTCATCTGCTATCAACTCTTTCTTTGATGCGAACAACACAAACACCGTTGATATTCCATTTATTGGCGAGTATTCGTGGTCGGTTGTAATCGCATCAATTTTGCTAGCTGTTTGTGTAGGTCTTGTGGTTATTGGCGGAATCAAGAGAATTTCAAGTGTGGCAACTGTTGTTGTTCCGTTTATGGCGATTGCTTATATCGTTTTTGCACTTATACTCATTTTCTCGAATCTTGATAAAATTCCAGCAGCGTTTGAACTTATTGTAAAAGGTGCATTTAATCCGTCTGCAGTAACTGGTGGCGTTGTGGGTACAATGTTTATTGCAATGCAAAAAGGTGTTGCAAGGGGCATATTCTCAAATGAAGCAGGTCTTGGTTCAGCACCGATTGCAGCTGCCGCAGCAAAGACAAAAGAACCAGTAAGACAAGGTCTTGTAACAATGACAGGAACATTCCTTGATACAATAGTAATTTGCACAATGACAGGACTTTCAATTATAATCACAGGCGCGTGGAAAGTAGAAGGTCTTGCGGGTGTTGGCGTTACATCTTATGCTTTCGGTGAAGGTATTGCGTTCTTGCCTGAAAGAGTAACATCATTTATTCTAATGCTTTGTCTTGTGTTCTTTGCATTTACAACAATTCTTGGTTGGGATTACTATTCAGAGAGTTGCCTTTCATATCTTACAAAAGGCAATAAGAAAATCATTAAAGTATTCAGATACCTTTATATCCTTGCGGTGTTTATTGGACCTTATATGACAATTTCAGCAGTATGGACAATAGCAGATATTTTTAATGGACTTATGGCAATACCAAATATGATTGCACTTTTTGCATTGTCAGGCGTAGTTGCAAAAGAAACAAAAGAGTTCTTTGAACAGGGTAAACATAAACAAAAATAAAAACAAAGCGTGATAGCCAAATCGGTTATCACGCTTTTATATTTAACTATTTCTTCTCATTTATAAATGCTCTGAAAAGTGGCAAACAAGATGAGAAAAACTTTTTATATGACTCACAATAATCTCTGTCAGCTCTTGTGCGCTTACAGCCGCCACCACGACAAACGGGATAGTATTTACATTGCTTGCATTTCTCGGGTACTGCAAGACTTTCTCTTAAAAATTCTATAGCCTTGTCACAATGTGCCAAAGTATCAAAGTTTTCATTCTCACCATTAATATTGCCAAGATACCATTCGTCAGTACAATAGAAGTCACAGGGATAAACATTGCCATTACCTTCTACAACAAACTGATGCATACAATGACCGCACATTCCGCATTGTTCGGTTTTGTTGCCAAGAAAAAGATGCACAAGATTGTCAAAATAACGAATACTTGTGTATTGACCACGAACATAATCTTTCACATAATAGTTGAACCCTTTTATGAGATAATTTGCATATTGCTCATTGGTCATATAAAGTTCACTTTCACTCTTGTGATCAAAAGGACGAAGACAGGGTATAAACTGTAAATACCTAAATCCTTTACTACGGAAGAATTTATAAATCTCTTCAATGTTATCTGCGCAATGCCCCGTTAAAACTGTTAGGATATTGAAATCCACATTATATCTTTTAAACTTTTCAGCGGTGTTGAGAATTTTATAAAATGTATTTTCTCTTTTTTCATCAACACGGAATTTGTTGTGCTCAAAGTTACCATCAAGGCTTAAGCCCACAAGAAATTTGTTATCACGGAAAAACTTACACCACTCGTCAGTTACCAATGTGCCGTTAGTTTGAATGCTCAAAAAAATCTGACTGCCTAACTTATTTGCAGATTTAACCTTCTCCACAAAATGTTTGAAATAGGGAATACCTGCAATCAGCGGTTCACCACCCTGAAAAGCAAAAGCGACACTTTCACCATTGGCAAAGCGCAAAGCTTTTTCTATTAAATTATCAGCTGTGTCCTGTGTCATAACACCAAAAGAAGAAACTTCACGAAGCTCGGTGACGTTATGATAGAAACAGTATTCGCAACGCATATTACAAAGACTTGACGCAGGTTTAATCATTATTGAAAGTGGTGGCATAGAATTCTCCTAATTGCAAACCCCACAGAAAACTGTGGGGTTTGTTTTAATTAAAGATTTTTGTAATAATCGTAGTTAATTCCACGACGATTTGCTTTGAAGTTATCCATAACTTCGTCCATTTTCTCATTCATTTCTTTTGCGATTTCAGGATATGTGTTTGTTCTGTTATAGCTTTCGCTGACATCGTCGTTGAGAATGAAGAGCCAATTCTTTCTTGTCTTGTCGAAGAATGCAGGGTTATCGTTCTGCATCTTACGGAAATACTTGAATGTTACAAACTCGTTATCAACAAGAACAGGATATTTATAATCTTTATATTCTTCACGATTAAGAACATCAGTTGTTGAAACTGTGTATTGAATTGCTTTAAGTTTTTCGCGTTTCATATGAAGAATTGGATGGTCTTCGTTATGAATTGCAGTATCTTTTGTAAGCACTGGCATCATCGAAACACCATCGATAGTTCGGTCTGATGGAAGATAATTCTTCTGACCGTTATTGCCTGTTATTCCGCAAAGGTCAATAAGTGTTGGGAACATATCAGCAAGAACTGAACTTTGTTTTCTTGTTGTTCCTGCTTCCCAAAGTCCACCATTATTTGTCCACTTAATCATAAATGGAACTTTTTGACCAGCTTCATAAGCTGTGTATTTACCCCCGCGAAGTTCACCAGTTGAACCTTCAAGAGCAGGACCGTTGTCACTTGTGAAAACGATAATAGTGTTATCCATTACGCCGAGTTCTTCAAGTGTGTTGAAGAGCTCACCAAGATAATAATCAAACTCTGTAACACAGTCAACATAAGTGCCCATACCTGTTGTGCCATCAAAATCGTCACCTGCAAAAACAGGACCGTGTGGCCATGGTGTTGCATAATATGCGAAGAAAGGTTCGTCAGAATTTGTAACTTTGTCTGTAATCCAGTCGTTGATTTCGCCGTGAATCCATTCGCTAAGTTTGCTCTGGTCTTTTTTGCCGTCAACAAACATTTCATCAACACCGTGAACGATTTCATATTCACCGTTTTCTTCTTGCACGTGATAGAATGGTGTCATATCGTTAACGTGGTGGCTACCATAGAAATAGTCAAAGCCTTGATTTGTTGGAAGATATTCGCCATAGTCGCCCAAATGCCATTTGCCGAATGCCCCTGTGTTGTAACCAGCATTCTGGAAAACTTCTGCAATTGTAATTTCGTCACCGAGCATACCGTCACAGTTGTTGCCCATCTCAATAGAGTTGAAAATACGAGTTGATGCAAATGGTGAAAGTGTATCGAATGTAGGATAAATAACATTATCTGCATATCCACGGAATGGATAACGACCTGTCATAAGGCTGAAACGAGCAGGTGAACAAACTGAATAACTTGAATAGAAGTTGTCAAAATTAACGCCTTCTTCACCAATACTGTCAATGTTTGGTGTAGCAAAGTCACCACCATTGATTGAAACATCAGCCCAACCTAAGTCATCCATAAGAATGAAAAGAACATTAGGTTTGTTTTCTGTGTTTTTATCAAGTTTGTTAAGATAATCATCGTGACCTTCCCAAAGTCTGTCAACATTAGGCGTAGCGCGAAGATTCATTGTGATTACATAGAAAGATGATGTTGCAGCAAGAACCAAACTGATAATACTTGTAATTACAACATGAGCACCTTTTTTCTCAAATTGCTTTTTACCAACGAAATAAAGAGCAAGAAGAGCGAGAATGCAAGGAAGAATAATTAAGATGTTTCCACCTAATCTTACAAAGAAATTAAAATTATCATTACCTGCTGTCAATGTGTTTTCAAGTGTGCTCCAACCTGCTTTGCCTGACATAAACGCACCAAAACCTGCATCAGCACCCCAAATTGAGAAATAGAGAACAATTGCAAGACCGTTGATTGCATATGTAATAAAATTCCAGATATAAAGCTTTTTGAAAATGAAAATTTCCAACATCATAAGAGCGACAACAATGCACATAAACGCAACGTTAACAACTGCAACGATGTTAAGTCGCATAATGAGTAATGCGAGAGCTAAAACAATGCCGATTGCCATAACAATCATAGGGAAAACTTTTTTTGATTTGTCAAAGACAATTCCCTTTTTCATTTTGCTTCCTCCTTTTAGAAACATAATAGATATATTATATAGTAATTTTTAGAAATGTTCAATATAACAAATCAATAAAAAAAGGCAGTCTTTTTTTGCAGACTGCCTAATTTTTTCATTCAGTATAGTTTTTAGAAAAATTTAATATCATTTCATAAACTTTTTCGTTGAGTATATTAACGTCACTTCGGGTCATGCCTTCGGTGTTTATGGGGTCAAGTATATTTACAGATGCATTTACTCCTTTGCCAAGTTGGTGACCGTTGCCCTCGAACATACGATGTACATTGTGAAGATATACAGGTACAATTGTAACGCCTGTCTTCTTTGCAATTTTGAATGCGCCATTTTTAAATGGTTCAGGTGTGTTTGAGAATGTTCTTCTACCTTCAGGGAAAATTGCCATTGAAAATCCATTGTTGATGTTTTCAGCGGTTTTGTTTATTGCTTCAACTGATTGTCTTACGTCAGTAACATCAATTGGTACACAGTTAAAATGCCTGAAAAGTTGCTTGATAAAAGGCATATTAGCCATAGTCTTTCTCACAACAAAACCAAAAGGATAGTCTTTAAGGGCATATAAAAGAATGGGAATATCTGCATAGCTCTGATGGTTTGGAACAAAAAGCACAGGTCTGTCAGTTGGAATTTTTTCAAGTCCGTTTACTTTTAAATTGCACTCTGCAACCTTAAGGCAATATTCTGACCAACCCTGAACAGTTTTAGTTGCCAAGTTAAATTCTTTCTGCTTTTCACCGCTTTTTTCAAATGCTTCCATTTTCTTTATGGCAGGGTGTACCTTTGTTAAACCATAAATTATTACTTTAATCCAAAATTTTGTTGTTTCTGTCATAATTTCACTCTTTTTCTAAATATTCAATGTATTCTTCAAGACACATACCCAGTTGATTCATTTTCTTTGCGTGCTCAACGCCCACATATCGATAATGCCAAGGCTCATAAATAATTTCTGTTATATTTGTTTTATCTTTTGGATAACGAAGAATAAATCCATAGTTTTCTGCGTTTTCTGAAAGCCACTTGAACTGTGCTGTCTTTTCAAAGTTTTCAGAAAGGTCTCTGTTGCCTTTTACCAAAATGTCAATTGCTAAACCAAGGTTATGTTCACTTGTGCCGGGATATGCACGGGACTTATTTGTTTTAGCTTTTGCTTGCTCAAGGGTTAACCCACTTTTCATATTGTTTTCAACAGAACGAACAAAATTACGGTTTTGTCTGACAATACTACGATAACCCGAATAGAAATCCAATGGAACACCCGCTTTTTCAGCGGCTGCAAACATATCTTTAAGTGGTTGATAAGCCAATTTGTCAATAGCTAAAATATCAAAATCAGATTTATTGAGTATTGATTTATCAACGGCTTGTCCGTTGGACCAATAAACTAAATCCCACTCAAAATCTTCAGGGAGCTCGTAATAATTGTTAACAAGAGCCAATGCTCTGCCGTGCTTGTTTATATCAGCAGGCTTTGCGTTGGGTGCACGGTATTTTGCATATTGATAAAATGATTTGACCGTTGGCTTTGTTGTAGTAGTCGTAGTAGTTGTAGTTGTCGTGGTAGATGTGGTTGTCGTGGTTGACTCCGTAGTTGACGGTAAAGTTGTATTAACAGGTTTATATTCTTCTTTCTGTTGCGAGTTCTTTAAAAGGCAAATACCCGCTACAAAAATAACAAGGCATAAGACCGATGCTAAAATAATTCTTGTTGTCTTATTCATACTACCACACTCCAATACGATTATTATACAGAAATCAAACGAAATTTTCAACACCTGTTACAACAATAACCCAAAATGTTAACAAATGCTTAACAAAATGGGTGAATAAAAGTTAATAATTCAATATTTATCTTGACTTTTTTGCGAATTTATTGTAAATTTATAGGGTAAAGGTTTAATAATCGGAAAGGGGTACCTTAAAATGGCTAAAAAAATTATTACACCCGAAGAATATAAAGAAAAACAGGCAAAAAAAGCTGCTAAAAGAAAGCGCTTTTTTGAAATGTTTTTAAAGACTCTTGCTTTGTGTCTTGCAATTGCATTGGTTTATAGCACAACTACTATTGCATACACAAGAATTGAAATGCTCACTCCTGACGAAGTTGTTGATGCAGATGGTGGCTTGAAAGATGGATTTGAAGATACAGATTCAGGCGATTCAGGTTCAACAGGTAGCACAGGTTCAACAGATTCAGGTTCAACAGGTAGCACAGGTTCAACCGGTAGTACAGGCTCAACTGGTTCAACTGATAGTGCAGACAAAGATGCATCAGCTAAAGACCAAGAAATTCTTGATATGTATAAAAAAGGCGTTACTAATGCAAGAACAAAGTCAAGCAAAGTTATCCGTGTAAAAGACGGTGCTATCAACTATAAGGGCGTTGCTGAAGCAGGTAAACTTTCAAGTGTTTTATCAACACTTATGGGTATGTTTATGGTTAAGGATGAAGCTTCAATTGAAGCTAAAAACGAAGATTGGGATAAGTCAAAGCTTCCTGACCCAAGTGCTCTTACAATCAATGGCATTAAGGATATCAAGCGTGAAGATAAAGGCAGCACTTACGTGATTACCGTTTTTGCTAAAGATGAAAAGAACCCAAAAGCTGGTGGTGATGGCGTTGGTGCTGTAGCAGGCGTTATTGAAGAAAGCCAGATTAAAGGAGCTATCGGTTCAGTTCCTGGTCTTACTTTAGAAGGAATTAGCATTGACTACGAGAATGTAGTAGCTGTTGCAACAATCGACAAGGCAAGCGGTAACTGTGTTGAACTTAAACTTAATGCTCCTTGCTTCCTTAATGTTGGACACGCAAAAGTTCCACTTGTCGGAGAAGTAGATAACGCAAAAGTTGGTATTCAGGTTATCACAGAATATAAAATTTCTTACTAATTAAAACTTAAAAATAAAGGACTTAACTCATTGAGTTAGGTCCTTTTTGTTTTATTCTTCTGTCTGTTTTCCCAAGAAAGACGCCGCAACAGAAATTAGTTTGATTTCTGTCTGTGTGGGCATACTACCATCAGAATTGAGCATAAGCACAACTGCACCTGCAACGTCACCACCGCCAATGATGGGGTAAGCAATTCCTGCTTCCTTTTCACTGTCTGCAAGCGGATATAAAGCCTTAATGTCAGGGGACGCAACATAGTTCTCTCGGTCTTCAATCATATCTTCTAAAGCCGTTGAAATGCGTTTATCAAGCGCATCTTTTTTAGGCATACCCGAAACCGCAATAACGTGGTCACGGTCTGTGATAATAACAGGCAAATTTGTCGCCCTGTTCAATACATCTGTATATTGACTGGCAAATTCTGACAATTCACCAATGGGGGAATACTTTTTAAAAATAACTTCACCGTCAGACGCAGTATAAATCTCTAACGGGTCTCCCTCACGGATTCGCATAGTCCTTCTAATCTCTTTCGGAATAACAACCCTTCCCAAATCGTCAATTCTTCTCACAATCCCAGTTGCTTTCATATATGAATCAATCTCCTTATTCACATTCGTAGGGGACGGCGTCCTCGACGTCCCGAAAGAAATCAAAGGAAAACGGGTTGTCGGGGACGCCAACCCCTACACAAAAATTTCAAATTGTGATGTTAGTATTTGTGATTAAAGGGAATTTATACTGTGTGAAAATAGTTTTTTAACTATGAAAAATGCGTCATAACGCGACAAAATTGATACATTAATGTGTCAAAACGCGTCACGAAATTTCCGCTTTTTTGCATCTTTAAAAGGCACAACCCACGCATTTGCGTGGGTTGTGGTGATTTTGACTCTTGAATTTATGTGTCAAAACGCGTCGTTTGAAAAGCCAATATTTCGGGATGAATTGAACATAAATATAAATTAAAAAGAAAAAACCCACTCTGTACTTTTGAGGGTACAGAGCTGGGCTTTTGACTTAATTAACCTGGGTAATCAAATTTTGTGTAAGTTTCGCTACCTGCAGTGCAAGTAACTTTAATTCTGTAATCAGCAAAAATGTTGATAAGTCTTGTTTCTTCAAGAACAAGTGTTCTACCTGTGCCGGATTTTGTCCATGTTTCAAGTGTTTTGTAGCCAGTTGATTCTTCTTTCTGGAATTCAATTTTAATATATAAGGATGTTGAAACTTTTGATGTAAGTATAACGCTAGAAGTTGAATTCAAGCCACTGATTGTGAATGATGTTGACACAGCACTTATAGTTGTGAAGCAAGGCGCTATTTCATAATCATTTTCAATAACAACGGCAGAAGAATTTAATGCAAAAACAGAAAGCAACATTGTAAAAATTAAAATAATACTCACACTTTTCTTAATAATATTTGACATAAAAAGTCACCCCCTCAAACTATCATAAATCGTTTAAATGGGGGTGTTTTGTTATATTTATTCTATTGTTTCAGCGATTTTTAACAGTTCTTCTATTGGTAAATTTCCGTCTATTCTAAATATATAATCATTTTCAATCCAAATTACATTGCTATTACCGAAGGCATCTGTTCCATATGTATACTTAACGCCATTAATGAGTGTCTCTGTGGTGCCGAGGTTCTCAGTATCAAAGTCTATTTCGATTGATGAAGAACATTTTGTAATGATAAAAGACAAATCATTTATTGACAAATAATCATATACTACACCTTTAGAGATGATGTGCTTACTCTCCAACTCAAACCCTTCTGGTATGTAACCTACTGTTATTTTATCAGGTACAGAGTTTTTATTATGTTTTGTCATTTGATATCTGCTTGCAATATTGAAATTATCCATAAAAGAATCTCTTGAAGATGGGAATACAAATGCAGTCATCATTAATGCTAAAAGAATAGCAGCCACAAGCATAATCCTAATTGTTTTAGTGGTGAAATGATGATAAACATTTCCACGCATTTTGTTTTTGAGCGCATTCATACGTCTGGTATGCTTTTTACTATATTCCGGTTCGGGCAATTCCGCGGGGATAGTTGCTACCCATTCTTCATAAGAGAGAATACACGCTTTTGCAAATTTACTCATTTTCTTCACCCTCAAGATAAGCTCTTACGCGTTGCATACCAAGCATACATCTTTTTCTCACAAGTGGTTTTGAAATATTCAATGCTTTACTGATTTCTTCACCACTATAATTACATACATATTTTAAATAGAAAGCATTTTGAATTTCTGGTGACAGACTATTTATTGCATCTTTTAGTTGTATCTCATCAAAAATATCAAAATCTCTTTCTGTTAAACCGAAGACATCTGTAACATCGGCTTCAATAACGCGGTCAGCATGTCTTTTGTCTTTGCGATAATTATCAATAGCTATGTTCTTTGAAACAATTCTAACATAGTTCAACACACTTTTATCGTCGAAATCTCTGTTGATGTTATGAAAATTCTTTGCTAACTGCAAGAACACCTCTTGTGTACAGTCTTCAGCAGACTCTTTGTTCTTCACATGGTCATAAGCAATATGATATACCAGTCTATGATATTTTTCATAGAAAATCTCAAACAGTGGTTCATCGTTAGGATTTTCAAGCACTGCAAAAAACATTGATAACATATTGTTCACTCCCTTTTCGATAAATTATAACTTAATTCGACAAATAAAGCAAGTTGAGTATAATAAATAAGCACAACCAAAAAATCTGCAGAATTTGTTGTATTTATAATGCATAAATGTTATTCTATAATCAACATAATGTTATGGTATTTCAGCAAGTGCCAAAAGGGGCAAAATATAATCAAGGGGAAATGACTTTCGAAGTTTGCGGAAATCAATTAAAAAAAGACTTTTGAACTTATCTATTCAAAGGTCTTTTTTGTTATAAAAGCCATTATTTTGAAAAGTATTGAAACAGTTTTGAGTTTTTGATACTCTTATATTGTGAAAGGGTAAATTTTACAAAGCGATTTGTAAAAGTGAGGTGTAAAAAATGAAAAAAGAAATGAAAAAACTTGTTCAGTCTGCAATATCAGGGGATAAAGATGCATTTGGCACTCTTTATGAGATATACTCTGTTGATATGTATCGTTTTGCATTGAGTATGTGCAAAAATTCCTTTGATGCGCAAGATGCTGTGCAAGAAACAGTTTTGTCTGTTTTCAAGAGTATTCACGGGATTAAAAACCCCGAGAAATTCAAGTCATATCTTTTTTCATCTCTTTCAAATACTTGCAAAAGAAAGCTTTCAGAAAATTATCATATAGTTGAGTTCCAGGACGAGGGCTATGTGGATAGTGAAATTGAATTTTCAATTCCTGTACGCGAAGCATTGTCAAAGCTCGACGAAGAATCAAGACAGATTTTAATGCTGTCAATAGCAGGGGGATTCAAGTCCCGAGAAATCGGTGAAATGCTTGATGTTCCTGCGAATACAGTGAGAACAAAACAGAAAAGAGCATTAGAAAAAATGAGAGAGGAGTTAAGTCTATGAACAAGAAAATAGAGAATGCATTGAATGAAAAAATGCAAGTGAAACTTCCCAGAGAACTTGAAAAAGACAATATTCTTGATATGCTTGAAAGCACAGAAAATACAGTTGAAACACCAGAAAAATCATACAAATCACACCGCGTGAGAAAAATTGTGCCACTTGCAGCATCTCTTGCATTGGTAATCGGTTTGTTGAGTATTTTTGGTAACGGAAATTTCAATAAAAAAATTAATAATGAGACAGGCGACATAACAGAAGTTGTGCAATATCAGTCCTATGACAAAATTTATGGCAAATTTGATGCTCTTCATAAAGAAGCAGAAAAAGTGAAGTTGCAAAACGGAGTTTACTATATGTTCAGTGGTAATCCAGAGTCGGCAGATGATATGGCTGATATTAACACGAACACTCTTACAGGTGGTGTTATAAATGAAAGTATGAATGAAGGTGTTGTGACTGATACTACTGCTAAACCGGGTGCAAGTGTTGGCGATACAACGGACGATTCAGATACTAACAGAAATCACGGCACAACAAACACTCAGGAGCAGGATGTTGATGAGGGTGACCTTATCAAAACTGACGGTAAATATCTCTATGTAACAAGACGAAACAATTCAGTTGTTTCTATTGTTGATATTCAGGATAACAAGTTAGAAAAAATATCACAGATTGAGATTAAAGCTGATGCGGATATTCAAGAAATTTATCTCAACGGTAAAACACTTATAATCGTTGGTACTGCTTATGATTTTAAACAGGACGAAACAAAAGAAAACACAACTTCTGGCTCAAGAGTTTATTATGGTGCGGACATAGCTTATGGAATAGGCAATTTGTTCGTTAAAGTTTATGACATCAGCAACGTTAAAGAGCCTAAACTTGTGACAGAATATTCACAACAGGGTCAATATAAAAATTCGCGAATGATTGGCACAAAGCTTTATTGTGTAAGCACTTATTATGTGAATGTTGCAAGGGATGATTACAAGGATTATTGCATTCCAGAAACTACAATAAACGGCGTTTGTGAGCCTGTTCCAGCAGATTGCATTTCTGTAATTGAAGACAGCAAATCATCAACCTATGCGGTGATTACAACCCTTGATATTTCAACGGATAAAGCCCCTGAAAGCGAAGCGATTTTAGGCAACTGCGACAATCTTTATGCGTCTTCACAGGGTATGTTTTTAAGTGAAAATGACTGGAGTGAAAAAGCAGAAGAATTCACTAAAATCTATCGTTTTGAATATACAGAAACAGGCATTGAATATAAGTGTATGGGCAAGGTGCCGGGCTATATCAAAAACCAGTTTTCAATGAGTTATGACGGTGAATATTTTAAGATTGCAACAACCAAAAACAATGCAAAAGTTGATGGCGATGCAATGTGGATGTCTATTGACGGCAGAACAAATAATCTTTATATTCTCAACAACCAAATGCAGATTGTTGGCGAAGTTGAAGACCTTGCAAAAGGCGAAACAATTCAATCTGTTCGATATATTGGTAACACAGCTTATGTTGTAACATTTAGACAGACTGACCCATTATTTGTAATTGATTTAAGTGACCCCGCAAACCCAACAGTAAAAGGTGAACTTAAAATTACGGGCTTTTCAGAATATCTTCATCCAATTACAGATACACTTTTAATCGGTGTTGGTCAGGATGGTACAGAAACAGGCACAAACGGTGACTGCAAGATTTCTCTTTTCGATGTGAGTGACCCTAATAAGCCATTTGAAGCATCAAAGGTTACAGTTTCAAATGGTAGTGCAAATGTGCATAGCCCTGTGGCATACAATCACAAATGCTTTGTAAAACTTTCTGAAAACGAGTTCGCAGTACCATTTATGGTTTACACACATTTATCAGTATCTCATAGCAAACCACAGAACATTGCGTTATACATCCGATACAAAGTCGAAAACGGAACAGTTAAAGAAGTTGCAAGGTGTAACCTTACTGAGCAATGTGATATTCTCGGCGGAACTTATGTGGGCGACACATTTTTCGCAATTGTAAATGACTACAAAAACGATGGTTTTCAGTTAATCGCATTCAGCCTTGATACAAATGAAGAAATTAATCGTATCAGTTTGTATTGATGGGAAGTGGCATAATGGATAAAGTGAAAAAATCTTTAGTTGCGCTTATAACTATTGTGGTAACTTGGGTGTTGTTGAGTTATATGTTTTTCCCTATAAAACTTTCTGCTTCTCCTGAAGTATATTTTGCAGAAACTATGACTCATATGATACCGTTGAAACTAGCAATAACCACACTCTTTGCTCTTGTGGGTGTGTTTATCTATGAGCAGAAAACAAAAGATTCCAAAACAGAATAGGACAAATCCTCTTGTGTGGTAATTGACAATTTTTTACTGTTGTGTTAAACTATTTTACAACGAACCAAAAGGGGAGTAGCTATATTTCGGCAATCAACAAATTCCGTCTTTAAAGACTGGTTGTCGACCTAAGTTTAGGAAGCAAGACCTTTGGCAGTAATTCTGCCGAAGGTCTTTTTAAATGTTGTATAAATATATTGCGAAAGCGAAAAATATAAAGAGGTGTTTTTATGAAGTACTATCTTCACGAAGTCAGCGACGTTTTTGCAGAAGTAAAAAGCTCTGAAAATGGTCTTACATCTGCAGAGGCTGAGAAAAGACTTCAAGAAAACGGAAAGAACAAATTAGCAGAAGCTAAAAAAGTTTCAATGTTCTCTCGTTTTATTGACCAGTTAAAAGACCCAATGATTATCATTTTGCTTATTGCAGCGGTTATCTCTGCAGTAACAGAAATGATTGAAGCAGGTGGTTTTGTAACTCCAACTGACTCAATAATCATTCTTGTGGTTGTTCTTATCAACGCAGTTCTTGGTGTGTTGCAAGAAAGCAAAGCTGAAAAAGCAGTTGAAGCGTTGCAGAAAATGTCAGCGGCAACAACAAAGGTTCTTCGTGACGGCAAAATTGAAGTTGTCAAGAGTGAAGATTTGGTTGTTGGTGACGTAATTTTACTCGATGCTGGTGACGCAATTCCTGCTGACTGCCGTATTTTCGAGTGTGCAAGCATGAAAATCGAAGAAGCAGCGCTCACAGGTGAATCTGTTCCTGTTACAAAACTTGTAAAAGCTCTTATGGGCAAAACAGGTGACGACGAAGTTGCTCTCGGTGACCGTAAGAATATGGCGTATATGGGCTCAACTCTCGTTTATGGCCGTGGTAAAGCAGTTGTAGTAGCAACAGGTATGGATACTGAAATGGGTAAGATTGCTAACGCTATTACTCTTGCAGAAGATGGCAAAACACCGCTTGAAATCAAACTTGAACAGCTTTCAAAGATTCTTACAAAGCTCGTTATCGGTGTTTGTGTAGTTATCTTTGCTTATAACATTGTTACACAATACTTTATGGCAGATGGTGCACAATTCTTTGATGTTGCACTTCATTCATTCATTACTGCAATCGCACTTGCAGTTGCTGCAATTCCTGAAGGACTTGTTGCAGTTATGACAATCGTTCTTTCAATCGGCGTTACAAATATGTCAAAGAAGAACGCAATTATCAGAAAAATGACAGCTGTTGAAACTCTTGGTTGTACTCAGATTATCTGTTCAGATAAAACAGGTACTCTCACACAGAACGTTATGACAGTTGTTGACCACTATGCTCCAAATGAAGAGCAACTTGCAACAGCAATGGCTCTTTGCACAAACGCAGATGTTGATGAAAACGGCAAAGGTACAGGTGAACCTGACGAAGTAGCACTCATCAACTATGCAAAGACTCTTAACCTTCCAAAAGCAACACTTGTTGAAAAGTACCCAAGAGTTGGCGAAGTTCCATTCGACTCAGGCAGAAAGATGATGTCAACTGTTCATAGCAAAGCAAACGGCTTTGTTCAGTTCACAAAGGGTGCTCCTGACGAAATCCTTAAAAAGTGTACACATGCTGATATTAACGGTGAAGTCGTAGAAATGAACGACGAAATCCGTGCAAAGATTATGGAAGAAAATACAAGAATGGGTAACAAGGCTCTTCGTGTATTTGCAGTTGCTTATAAAACTTATGATGCCCTTCCAGAAACAATCGACTCAGAATCTCTTGAATATGATATGACATTCATTGGTCTTACAGGTATGATTGACCCTGTTCGTCCAGAAGTTAAAGATGCTATCGTTGAATGCCGTACAGCAGGTATCAAGCCTATTATGATTACAGGTGACCATATCAACACAGCAAAAGCTATTGCTCGTGAACTTGGTATTCTCACAGACGACAGTCAGGCTATGATGGGTGCTGATATTGATAAATACACAGACGAAGAATTTGAAGCAATCGTTGAAAATATCTGTGTTTATGCTCGTGTTCAGCCTGAACACAAAACAAGAATTGTTAACGCTTGGAGAAATAAGGGCTATGTTACTGCTATGACAGGTGACGGTGTTAACGACGCTCCATCAATCAAGAGTGCTGATATCGGTGTTGGTATGGGTATTACTGGTACTGACGTTACAAAGAATGTTGCTGATATGGTTCTTGCTGACGATAACTTTGCAACAATCGTTTCAGCGGTCGGCGAAGGTAGAAGAATTTACGATAACATCCGTAAAGCAATTCAATTCCTTCTTGGCTCAAACCTTTCAGAAGTTGTTTCAATTTTCTTTGCAACAATTATGAACTTTACAATTCTTCGTGCACCACACCTTCTCTTCATTAACCTTGTAACAGACTGCTTCCCAGCTCTCGCACTTGGCCTTGAAAAACCAGAAGAAAATATTATGAGAAGAAAACCAAGAAGCAAAAATGACGGTATCTTCGCAGGTGGACTTGGCTTCGACTGCTTCTATCAGGGCGTAATCGTTTCAGTTCTTACAGTTATTGCTTTCTATATCGGTGAATATATTGAAACAGGACATCTTATTCTTCGCAATATCGCAGATAGCGAAGACGGTATGACAATGGCATTCTTCACAATGGCAATGTGTGAAGTGTTCCATTCATTCAATATGCGTTCACAGCGTGGCTCAGCAGTTGCAATGGTATTCAAAGGACATCACAATGTAGCACTTTACGGCGCTATGGTTGGCTCATTCCTTCTCACAACAGCAGTTGTTGAAATTCCATTCCTTGCAAATCTCTTTGAGTTCACACAGCTTTCAGCACTTGAATACGCAATCTCATTAGGTCTTGCATTCCTTATCATTCCAATCGTTGAAGGTGTTAAGGCAATTCAGAGAGCTATCGATAAGAAAAAATCGTAATAAAATCAAAATAGTAAAATACCGTAGGTGCAAGCCTACGGTATTTTTGTTTATCAAATTTGAATTTGTTGGAATAAAATTCGTAGGGGTCGGCGTCTCGACGACCCGAAACAAGTAACAGCAAAACCTACTTATTCGTTATTCTTCATACAATGCTCCAACTAAAAATCTCGTTGCAAAGCGGATACCTTTAACAAATGCATCTTTTTCTAACATACTGTATGTTGCGGTAAATGCTTTGTCATATTCTTCAAGTGACGCTATTTGTTCTGGATTTAACTTTGCACGAAATTGTTCGTCTTTTTCAGATAAGTTTTTTATAATTGCTCTTTCTTGTTCAGTTCTTACTGTACCAGTTTCGACAATATATGAATACCATAAATTTTCTAAATCTTCTCGCATATTGTAGTTCTCCTTTGTAACAATATATAAACAATTTGTTTATTGTCAAGAAAAAGTAAACATTTTGTTGTAAAATTTTTATAGAGGTGATTTTATGCATTACACAAAAAGATTGCATGATTTAAGAATTGACCACGATTTAACACAACAGGATGTTGCAAGCTTGCTTAATACAACTAAACAAAATTATGGTATGTATGAGAACGGTAAGCGCAAACTTAATATTGAAGACTTGATTACATTAAGTAAATTTTATAAAGTATCAACAGATTATATTCTGGGCTTAAAAGACAAACCATAAAATTTGATTCTTTTCCTGCAATACCGCGTGCCTATCGGCTCGCGGTATTTTGTTTATCAAAATTGAATTTGTCGAACAGACAATTCGTAGGGGTCGGCGTCTCGACGACCCGTTGTG
>CALEJD010000110.1 GCA_937898195.1 uncultured Clostridia bacterium
CTTTGTGAAGAAATAGATATTCCATTGAGAGTTAGGGAATATAATGCTGATTAAGTGCATAGAAAAATCCCCTGAGTTTTGGCTCAGGGGATTTTTGGTGTGAAAGGAGTTTTAAAATGAAAACTATATCAAAAACACTATTTTATGCTACTGTGAAATCAACATTCACGATTTTGTTTTCTCTTGAAGGAGTGTGCAAACGAAGATGCTCGCCTTTTGCGATTCTCTTTTTGTGATTTCTAACACGAATTGCACGACGAATGTTACCAATTACAATTCTCTTGATGTTGTATTCAAATCTAATGAATTTTTCTTCATGAGCAAAGCCCCAGATAAGTAATACACAAGCGATAAATTCTATTATAGTCATAATTGCGAATGATGTTGACATAATCAATACCTCCAAATGAGTTTAATTTCACCGAACAAAAGTTGAACAAATGTTCTTTACAAGTCTTATTATAGTCAAAAAATTTCGTTTGTCAATACAAATGTTCGTGATTTTTTATATTTTTAGTCCGTTTTCACGGACATTGTTTTTAAACATTTTCCAAGTATTTCCCTTATTCAACTACATATTAACACAATATATTGTGGTTGTCAATATATATTTATACCAAATGTGCGATTTTTATAAGAAATTGCAATATTTTTACAAAATTTGACATAAAATTTAATTTTGTTCGGTTTTACAAAACAAAAAAATATTAAAAATATTAAAATACCTATTTATTATTTTGTAAAAATAGTGTAAAATATTATGGATAATGGGAAATTATATATAATTGTATTACTTAAGAGGTAAAATTATGTTTGTTGATATTGCTAAAATCAAAATAAAAGCTGGTGACGGAGGTAACGGTGCCGTTGCATTTCATCGTGAAAAATACATCAACGCAGGTGGTCCTGACGGTGGTGACGGTGGCCGCGGTGGCAACATTGTTTTCAAAGTTGATGACAATCTCTCTACCCTTGCCGACTTCCGTTACAAAAGAAAATATAAGGCAGAAGCAGGTGCTAACGGTAGCGGTGGCAAACGTAGTGGTAAAAAAGGTAAAGATTTAATTATTAAAGTACCCCGTGGCACAATCATTCGTGAAACGACAAGTGGCGTTGTTATGGCAGATATGTCAACTGACGACGAATTCATAGGTGCTAAAGGTGGCCGTGGTGGTTGGGGTAACTCACACTTTGCAACATCAACCCGTCAGACTCCTAAATTTGCAAAAAACGGTGCTCCCGGTGAAGAATGGGAAGTTTCTCTTGAATTAAAGCTTATTGCTGATGTTGGTCTTTTAGGTTTTCCTAATGTTGGCAAATCTTCACTTATTTCAGTAGTAAGCCAGGCAAAGCCAATCGTTGGTGACTATCATTTCACAACAATTATCCCTGTTTTGGGTGTTGTTTCAATGGGTCCTGAAAAGAGCTTTGTTATGGCAGACATTCCAGGTCTTATTGAAGGTGCTGCAGAAGGCATCGGTCTTGGTCACGAATTTTTGCGTCACGTTGAACGTTGCAGAATGTTAGTTCACGTTGTTGACGTTGCAGGTAGTGAAGGCAGAAATCCAATCGAAGACTTTGAAGCTATCAACGCAGAATTAGAAAAGTTTAATTCTGAGCTTGCAAAATGCCCACAAATCGTTGCAGGTAATAAAATCGACCTTGCAACTGACGAGCAATTAGCAGAATTCCGCGAGTATATTGAGGGTAAGGGTTACGAATACTATGAAATAGTAGCACCAATTAAGCACAACACACAAGAACTCATAAATGCAGTGGCAAGAAAACTTGATACTCTCCCCCCTGTTAAATTCTATGAGAGTGAAGAAATCCCAATGGAAGTCATTGCAAGTAAGTCTAACGACGGATTCACCGTTACTGTTGAAGATGGTGTTTATATTGTTGAAGCAGAATGGATTTATCGAATTCTTTGCAAAACTGACCTTGACGACTATGAATCACTTCAATATTTCCAGAGAGTTATTCAGGAACGTGGTGTAATTCAGGCACTTATCGACAAAGGTATTCAGGAGGGTGACACAGTCAGCATCTATGACTTGGAGTTTGACTATGTTCCATAAAAATATGAGATTATATAATAAAGATATAAAAGTGGACACATTGAGTCCTTTAACACTTGCCTTTACGGGTGACGCAGTATTCTCGCTTTTTATTCGTGAAATGTTAGTCTGTGATGCCAACCGTCCCGTTGGCGAGTTACATAAACTTTCGGTTCAATCTGTTAAAGCGTCGGCGCAGGCTCGTGCTATGCGAGAAATTATGCCAATGCTCACAGAAAAAGAGATGGATGTTTTCAAACGTGGCAGAAATGCACACACATCACATACTCCCAAGAACCAAAGTGGATGTGACTATCATTATGCAACGGGTTTTGAGACACTTATCGGTTATTTATATTTAAAGGACGAAGAAGAAAGACTCAACACATTGCTTAATGAAGTCATCAAAATCTTCGGAGATGACGTAGGTGAAAATACACCGAAATAAAGTTAAAGAGTTTTTAATTGACACATTTATTTTTGTTCTTGGTGGAATTCTCTATTCAGTTGCCATTAACTGTTTTTTGTCAAAGAACAACATTTTAAATGGTGGTTTTACTGGGATTGCAACAATTCTCAACTACTTGTTTCAGTTACCCATAGGCACAGTTATTTTTATAATGAATATTCCCCTTTTCTTTATTGCCTTTAAAAAACTTGGGGTTAGATTTGTTCTTCGCACTGTTTGGGCAACACTTATAAACTCAGCTTGTATTGATTTGGGTGTGATTTTGCCCGTATATCAGAACGATTTGTTGCTCTCATCCCTTTTCGGTGGAGCGCTTGTAGGCCTTGCACTTGGAATAATATTTATTCGCAATGCCACAACCGGTGGTGTTGATATTATTGCAAAGCTTATTAAACTTCGTTTTCCACACATTTCAATAGGTCGAAGTATATTATTCTTCGATATTTTCGTTATTATTCTAGGTGGAATTATATACAGAAACTTTGAATCAATGCTCTATGCTTCCGTGGTTATTTTCGTCAGCGCACAAGTGCTTGACTATGTAATATTCGGTGTCAGTCGTGGTGCTATGATTTTAATTATTTCAGAGCAAAGTGAAAAGCTTTGCAATATTATTTTAAGTGACCTTGACCGTGGTGTTACCATTTTAAAGGCACAAGGTGGATATTCAAAAACAGACAAAGATGTGCTTTTGTGCGCTTGTTTTGATAATCAGACACATAAACTTATTAAAAAAATTAAATCTGCCGACGAAAATGCTTTTTTCATTGTGACACAATCAAAGCAGATTCTCGGTAATGGATTTATGAAAATATAATTGAGAGATGATACAAGTGAAAATAAACAAATTCACTTTTTTACCCTTATTGGCTCTTTTAATCGGCGTTTTCTTTTTGGGGTTAGGCATTTATGAAACTGCTACATCCAATACAAAAGATTATGCCGAGACTGTTGGGTATTATAATTATTCAACAATAGCTGAATTTGAGCATTATGACTCTATCAAAAAGAAGCACTATGCAACTACATATTATCTCACATATCAATATGCAGTTGACGGTGAAGTATATTATGTTACAAGTGATTACACAACATCCATTGAACCATCATACGGTGAAGAAATTAAAGTGTTATATGACACAGAAAACCCCGAAAATGCAGTAATCGGCGGACCTGCAAAGAGAAGCAATTTTTTAATGTTTTTCGGCATTTTCTTTATTCTCGGTACACTACCCTTTTTAGTTGTTCTTTTTGGAAACAATAAACAATCACCAAAGGTTGACAAAATGGGTATTCTTATGGGCTCGATTTTAGCCGTTATGGGTTATGGTATGTTGGGAGTTATTTGTGGTGGCTTTTCCCCTGTTACAATTTTTAATTATATTGAGTCTTCATTCGCTTTTCCTATGATTATTCTATTTTTAATGATTTTTGCAGGTGTATTTGCAGTTATTAAAAGTATATTTTTCTATAAAACACAAGACTAATTTCTATAAGAGGTAATATATGGCAAAGAAAGAAAACATTCGAAATTTTTCAATTATCGCTCACATTGACCACGGCAAATCTACCCTTGCTGACAGACTTTTGGAACTTACCGAAACAGTTTCAAAGCGTGATATGACCGAGCAATTACTTGATAATATGGATTTAGAGCGTGAACGTGGTATCACAATCAAAGCCCACGCCGTTAAGCTTGACTATAAGGCACAAGACGGTGAAACTTATGAGCTTAACCTTATTGACACTCCCGGTCACGTTGACTTTAACTATGAGGTTTCTCGTTCACTTGCGGCTT
>CALEJD010000111.1 GCA_937898195.1 uncultured Clostridia bacterium
GTAAAACTTGGGTTGGCGTAGTTCCAACAGCTCAGAGAAGCAATTTCTCTATTAAAGAATCATAAAATAAATCTCGAAAGGAAGAATTATTATGAGTAAAAAGATTATAGCAGTATCCTTGGCACTCTTTCTTATAGTTACTTGCTTTGTAGCTTGTGGCAAAAAAGAATACGAGACAACTAAAATTAACGGCAAAAATTTTATTCTCTACACAAACCCAGAGGGAAACACTGTTATTAGCGAAGATAATAGAGTTGCGGTTGCTGTGACTGATGCTAATGGAGAATTAGTAACAAACAAAGACGATAAGGAACCACAAACAAACTGGGTTCAATTATATGGCGATGTTCAGGGTGGAACATTTATTCGTGGCAAAAATTATCAGATGAATGCTTTGGCTGATTGGACACCTGGCACATTAGGAAGAATTTTTAAAAACGGAACAGATGAAAAATGTTATGTTCAGTTTGTAGAAATTGCAGAAATAACAAAGGATGTTACTCTTGCAACATATCTTGGAGCAATTGATAAGCAAAACAAAGAATTAGTTGACGGAATCGGAAAAACTGAAAACAGTTTTGCAGTTGAAAAAGACGATAGAAAAATCACAGATAAAGAAATAGAATGCAAATTCTATAAGTATGAAATGAAAGACAAAGATGGAAAGCTTATTCACTATGCAGAAAATTATTATTTTGCAACAAGTGAAAGCATTTATAAAGTAGCATATATTTGCCAAGACGGAATAGGATATGATGAGAATTTTAAGTTTGAAGCATATCTTAATACAAGCTTTACCTTTAATGGATAAACAAAAAGCGGTAGAAAGTCATTTCTACCGCTTTTTTATCAAAATATAGTATTGTATTTTTAAAAAACACAACATATAGGTGTTAGAGAAAAAATACAGGCATAAATGAACAGATACAGCATTTTTTGTCGATTAAAAACGACAAAAAATGCAAAACAAAAGACAGATAATAGACGTTGTGCTTATTAAAAAGCATAATGTCTATTATTTTCTTTAAATAATTCGTCAAAACGACAATAATTTGTATTGTATTTTACATTTAAACCAACAAATTGCACAAATAATAAAAAAATATGAACAAACTATTGCTATTTTTTTTGAAAATTTGTATAATTGTTATAACCATAGGAATGGTGTAATGGGTGAAGTGCCCCCTTTTATAGAAAAATGGGGTGTTTCGCTGAAGTGATACACGTCCTAAGGTGACTCGGATGTGTATCATCAGTCTTCCGTAATTTCGTTGTTTTATGCGGAAGAGATGGAAGACGGACCCGAGCAATTTAGAGCACTTTTGTCGAACTCTGCTGAATGTGACTTGAATTCACACAGCTGGGTCAGAGAGTGAGTGATTGATGCTCTCTAAACAACATCGCCTCTCCCGTGGCGATGTAAAAACAGTTATGGGGAACTATTTACCTTGCATACATATAATATATGGTGCAAAATTTAATAGGAGGAAAAAATATTATGAACAAAACGAAAAAATTGTTAAGTGTTGTTCTTGCAGTTATTATGGCTTTGTCATGCATGAGCGTTACTGCTTTTGCTGAAAAGGCTAAATACAAGTCTGTTGATGAATTAACAGCACTTGACGCTTATTCACCTTATGGCCAAGTAACAAGACTTTCAACAGAAGAAAGAATGTCAATGGTTTTGGACTTCCTTGATATGACTCTTGCTCCATTGACAAGCCTTAACATGGGTACACTTGTTGACACAATGGGTATTACAGTTACTATTAACTTGACTTCAGTTGACGGTATTTGTGATTCACTTGACTCTTTCAAAGAGTCAATGAGTAGTACAGCATGGGGACTTGCTTCTACATTCGTTAACCTTGGTGTTCTCGAACAACTCAGTTTCGACGCTTGGGAGTTAGGTATGAGCCGTGATGGCACAGCTCAGCTCACAATTATTGAAAAGCTTCTTGATGTTCTTTCAGATAATGCTGGAACAATCGCTAACATCGTTAAAACAGGTAACCTTGATTTAGGCCTTGTTTCATCAATTGCAAACATCAATCTTGACCTTTCAATTATTGCTGATATTCCTGGTCTTATCAAACCTATGATTTATGGTTTGTTTGAAAGATGGGACGATACTTTCGCTGAAATTAAGACTCTTGATACCAACTCTGCTGGTAACGCTGGTGTTGAATCAACAATTAACACATTTGTAAAGAGTCTCTTCAAAAACGATATGTCTATCACAACTGTTAAGTATGACAAAGATGGTAATATGACATCTGAACATACAAAGATGCCTATCTACACAAAAGCTCCTGGTACACCAACGGATAATAGCCCAAGATGCTATTACTTACAGAATAGTAATACTCTTAAGATTTACCACATTGTTGACAAAGCAGAAGCAAAAGCATCTGGAAAGACAGCTTATACATATGTTGAACAGGAAGAAACATACTATCTTGAACAAGAAGTTGAAGGTAGCGAAACTTATGTTTGGAAATCAACTGATGAGTTTGGTAATGTTACAACACTTAAATGGTATAACGACAATTCACCACTTATCCCAACATTAAAGCCTGAAACAGTTGATTCAAAGATTGACCTTTCAAGTGATGATATCAGTGCTGGTGACCTTCTTTACACATTTATGCCTTATTTATTTGAAGATTTGGCATTAGTTGTTGTAAACGGTTCAGTTAAGAAGATTCTTGCTGAATTCTTCGGTGCAAAGTTCAACCATATTGGTACAGCAGGTCCAGAAGGTGACGCTGAAATCAAGGCTCTTGGTACAGATGACATCTTCGTTGGCGAACAGGGTGACTATGTGTTCGAGTGGTCAGACTATTATGTAGCAGCTGACGGAACACATTATTATCGTTATCTTGATGACCTTTATAAGGCTGACCTTTCAAGAACAAACAACTATTTTGACATCATTAACTGGAAATATGAAATCACAAAAGAATTCATTACAGAATTTATTCCAGCAAATGACGATGATGTAAACAACAGACTCGTTCTCAAA
Source organism: uncultured Clostridia bacterium (assembly GCA_937898195.1). Classification (GTDB taxonomy): domain Bacteria; phylum Bacillota; class Clostridia; order Oscillospirales; family Acutalibacteraceae; genus Fimenecus. Next base: position 3,026 of record CALEJD010000111.1, read on the forward strand.
CTTAACGATTTCCTTGTTAAGCTTGCTAACACAATTACTGTTGAATCTGTACTTACAGTAGATGAAGTTACAGGTGAAGAAGCTCAGTGGACTCGTCCAACATTCGCAGCAGGCAATGCTAACCTTGTTGCTAACATCAAGGCAGCTGCACAGACAGTTATCAAACTTGCTCCACAGCACATCTTCGGTTCAAACTATGAGAATAACCCAAGATGTTACTATGACATGCTCGTTTCAACAGATAACGATACTGTTCTTGCAGGTATCGCTGCAACACTCGTTGATGCTCTTATGCCATCAATGACTCTTCCAACAGCAGAACAGCTTATGGAAGCTAATGCTAAAGTTGGTGCAGTTCTTGCAGCAGTTATCCGTGAATTTGCAGCATATCTTATTCCAGAATATAACTTTGATGCTCTTATCTATGAAGACTTCGGCACAACAACAGCTGACCCTGTTAAGACATTCCTTTCAGGTAAAGACAGCAACTATTGGCTTGATGTTATCCTTACAATGGGTATCAATATTGGTTATGAATACCTTCGTGCATTTGCTGATATGGGTGAAGGCTCAGAACAATGGAATAAATTCGTAACATACTCAGGTTACGGTGTTGACGGTAAGACATATGCAGCTATGACTGGCGACGAGCTCAGAGCTCATTGGGAAGGCATGCTCGATTACGTTGTTGACTGGGCACTTGATAAGGATTATGAATGGTCATGGAAGATGGAAAACCTTGTAGAAGTTGACGGTCTTACAATTGACCCTGCTACAGCACAAGACCCATGGGCAAAGCTTGATAAGATTCTCTTTGGTATTATTCCATTTGATGAAATTCTTACAATCACACCAACAACTGACTACCCAACAAAACTTGAGAAATTCCTTCGTTATGACCTTATCCTTGGTCTTGTTGACCTTCGTTGGAATGACCTCATTAACACAGTTCAGTTTAATGGTGCTAACAAGTACTTCAGAACAGGTAATGTTCTTGACCAACTTGCAAAACTTATCAAGAACATTGTAAATGGTCTCTTTGATAAGGTTGGTGGCGGTTCATACGCACTCCTTCCATCAGGTATGACAGACCTTGATACACTTGCTAATCAAGATAACCTTGCAACATTAATTCAAGGTCTTCTTGGCGCTCTTCCAACAGCATTTGACAGCGGTCTTCTTGACACTGTTCTTCCAATCGTAAACATGTTCCTCGGTTGGTCAACAGACGCTCAGAAATATGCTGACCCTGTTATCTATTTAGCAAATCCAAACAACTTACCTTATCTCTATTCATCAGATGGCTCAACTGTTTCAACAACTCTTAAAGTTGCAAACAACTCAGCAGGTATGCTTGAAACACATAGAGATTTTGATAATGTTAAAGATAGCCCTTATGTTCTTACAATTAAGAGCGTAACTTGTGATGATAGTAACATTAGTGCAACAACAACTCTTCCAGTTACTCTTCAACCTTATGGTACAGCTGATATCGCAATCAGCGGTGCATATACATCAGACAAAGTTGTTAAGTTCACAATCGTTTATACTTTCACTGGTAAAGACGGTAAAGCAATCGGTGGCGAACAGACAATGCAGATTTACATGTATATAAGCAACAAGACTGACTACAACTATGAAGTAGCAGCTCACGCAGAAGGCTACCAGGTTAATAATACGGCCATATCAAAAGTGGATGCAGTTCGTATACAGCGTGAAGCATTCAACGCAATTAAATATGGTTCAGATCCAAAAGCTATCATTGATAACTTCACAATTAAGTTTACAAACACTTCAAAGAGAGATTATTCTCAATGGGTTTACAGTAATACAATTTCTAACAACCCAACTTACGTAACAGCTAACCAGACTTGGGTACACGGTTGTAATGAAAATCCAACACTTAAAGAAAACAAAAAGGGTTGGGTTGATGGCGATAACACAGAAAACGTTCTCAATCCTCTTACTTGGGTTGCAGGCACAGACACATCAGCAATGGTAACAGGTTCGGTTTCAGCTCTTGGTTCATTGGCAACAGTATGGCATAACCACAAGAAAGGTAGTAGCGGGGGTGTAAAAGATGGTGGTGACGTTAAGGTTACTATCAACACACCAGACCTTGGCCAAATCCGTCTTGTTAACACAGGTGCTCTCGCATCTAAGGCTGATAGCTATGCAGACGTAATGCAGGAAGACTATGACCTCACAACATCAGAAGCACAAGCAGCTTGGAACGCATTTGATGCAGCTCTTCGTAACGCTTATACAACAGCTAAGATGCCTTACTCAATGTCAGATGCAGCAGCATTTACAGCAGCATTCAGTCAGGATGCTCAGGATGCTCTTGCAAAGACTCTTGACGATGCATACGAAGCACTTAAAGAATATGTAAAAGCTAGTGGCTCATCAGCAGAAGCAGCTAATATTAAAACTCTTGAAGATTATCTTGCAACTGACGATAACGACGGTGAAAAAGAAGTTAACTTCCAAGACTATCAGTATTATGAATACTTCAACTATGCTGACCTTAGAACAGAGGGCCGTAACATCGTTAAGGGTTACTATGCTCCTGAAATTATGGATACATACTATATCAAGGGTTCAGGTATCCGTGAAGCAGAACTTAATGCTGTTATCGAAGCTGAAGATAATGAATTTATCGCAGCAGGTATCACAGCATCAAGACTTGAAAATGATGCAAACTTAGTTGCAGCATCAGTTGCAGCTCACAATGACTTCGTAACACCTGTATATTCAGACCTCTTCATGGATGACTTTGTAGCACGTCTTATTTACTACAAACAGTTCCTTACAGGTCATGAAGAAGCAGCAGACCACAAGCAATTCCTCGACCTTGAAATTGCTCACGTTAAAGCACAGGGCTTTGTTGAAGCTGATTATGAAGCAGTTTCATGGGCAAGATATGCAGATGCACTTGCAGAAGCAGAAGCAGTTGCAGCTGGCACAGATGAATATGCAAGCTTCAACTCAAGAATCTATGACGTTAAGTACAACCTTATGGTAGCTCGTAAACAGCTCCTTAAGAAAGCTGATTCTCTCATCGAAGCTGGTGGTACATCAGTTCTTAAGACTAACATTGACACAGCTGATGCAATCTTCGCTTCTCTTGCAGCAGGCGACGGTGCATGGGCAGTTAAGGAAGGCGTAGATGCTGACGCAGCTTATGCACAGCTTATCTCAGCACTTGGTTATTACTATGTTGGTGAAGACGGAATTACATACAATCTCTATGCTGATTCAGCACTTGAATACCGTGATAATGACCGTCCAAACAACCAGGGCAACCAGGCTAAAGTTAACGCAGCTAACAAAGCTCTTGAAGATGCTATCGCAAACTTCGAAGCAGCAGCAGCAGACCCAGAACTTGTTCTTACAGACAAAGGTCTTGAAAATGCTGCAGTTATTAGCGCAACACAGTGCACAGGTGACGGATTCACAGGTTCATTGTTCGGTGTTGAAACACTTGGTTTCGGTTATAATGAAAAAATGACACTTGAACAGGCATATGAAACAGATGCAGGTTATATTAAAGTTGATACAACAAATTCAAACGGCAAAGAAACTACAGGTGCAGTTGTAAAACTTTACACTGACAAAGATGAGCTTGTTGGCACATATGTCTTTGTTTACTTCGGTGATGTAAACAAAGACGGCGATATCACACTTAGTGACGCGACATTGATTTCAGAATACTATGGTTGGGCTGCTGACATTGATAGTGAAGCAGGAATTATGGCTGCTGACCCTAATGGTGATAAAGACGTAACACTTAGTGACGCAACATTGATTTCAGAATATTATGGTTGGGTTGCTGACATGCCAGAACAAGCTGATTTAGCAAAAACTTACGCATAATAAACAAGGAGGCAAATATTAAATGAATAATTTTAAGAAAATACTTTGTCTGCTTATGTCATTGACAATGCTTATAGGATGTTTTGCGCTTCCTACATCTGCATTGGCTGATGGTAAAGAAATAGGAGTAACCTTAGTAGCAGACAAAGAAACTGCAAAAGCAGGAGATGTAATTACATATACATTGTATGTGGAAGTAGGCACAGGTGTGAATTTATCAACAAGCGCTTTATGGGTTTCATATAATACTAATGTATTCGAAACTGCAACACAAGCTAATCTTAATAGAACATATTTAGGTGACTTTGCTAATTTCTATGCAGCAGGTTCAGTTGGTACATTCCCTACCGCAACAGCATATAATAGAGGTCTCGCTACAGTTCTTACAGAAGAAGAAAAAGCAATCTATAATCATGCTTTCCAACTTCAGCTTACACCAGATGTTAATTTAGGCACTCAGGCAGACGGCATTGCTATTACAAGCAAAAATACAGCTCAGATGTCATTCCAGTTAACTGTAAAAGCAGGCGTTGCTGACGGTACTGCTCTTCCAGTTGCAATTTTAGCATCTTCATTTGGATTGAGTCGTGGACCATCATCTATTACTGTAGCTAACGGAACATCAGCACCAGCAGCAATAGCAGTTGATTCAATTGATTTATCAACAGCTGCAACAAGTGTAACAGTTGGTTCAGCAGCATCAATCATCAAGCCTCTTAAGGGTCAGATGCGTTACGGTGCAACAGAAGGCACTTACGATGTTCGTGCTCTTGCAGTAATTACAGGTGCAGATTTTGATGCAACATTTGTCGATATTGCTACAGCAAAGAGCAGAATTACTGAAATCGGTTTTGTATTCGCAGCAGGTGAAAATGTAACTGCTCCTTCAATGGATGCTGTTAAGAATGTTGTTAAGAATTATGCAGATAAAGAAGGCGACGGCACTTACGTTAAGAAGACTATCAGCCAGATTAGTACTGCAATTCAACCTGGCGACTATGTATTCTCATGTATCGTTCCTGGTGTATCTAATGAAGATGCACAGAAAAACAGCCTTGTTGCAGTTGGATATATTCTTTACACAGACGCTGATGGTAACGCTAAAGAAGCTTACTATCCAGCAGCTCAAACAATCGAATTTGCAGATTATTACAAAGCTTAATTATAACATTGTGTAAATTTGAAAGGAGATAATTTGAGTTATGATACGTGAATATTTAACACCAGATTTCGACGTAACAATTTATGAAATTGAAGATGTGATTACTCTTTCAATCAATGGTAACGACCCTGACGGTCCAGTTGACCAAGATAATCCATGGTGGGACGCAAACAACTAATTTCCCATTTTTCGTAGGTTGAAATCTAAATAAAAACATTCCCCCAAGGGCTCGTCCCTTGGGGGATTTGTTTTGCAAATTATTAAAAATTGATTACATTATAGGGTAAAATATTGACAAGAATATTTTTGAAAACTTATAATTATATTGAAATAAAGTAAACTTTAACAAAGGGGGCGACAAAGTGGAACTTGAATATATAATGCGATATGTGCTTTGCATTCTTGCTATTGCAGTTATAATTAACTGCGTTTGGTCACTTGTGCGCCTTAAACCTGACAAAAAAGTTTATGCTTTGCTTGTTGATATGGCAAATGATACTCAATACCCCATAAATTGTTATGAAACATCCGTTGGGCGAAGCCGTTGGTGCGATATCGTGTTCACAAACTCAACTGTTTCACGTTCACACGCTGTTGTTGCCTTGCGAAAAGACGGATTTTATGTGTTTGATACCGAGTCAAAGACGGGTGTTTATGTAAATAACGAAAAAATAGTAAAAAAACAGAAGCTTGAAGACGGTGACATTATCGCATTCGGCACGGCTTTTATGAAATTCTATATTGGCAGTGAAGCGGATAACGACATAAAGCATAAAAAAGAAGAAAAAGCACTTTGTCCACGTCTTGTGAATATTATGGATGACACCGAATTTGATTTAGATGGTGACTATATCACAATTGGACGTGAAGAAGGTAGCAATATTGAAATTTCAGCTCGATATATTTCTCGAAAACAAGCAGAAATCTTCAAAGAGAAGAACAAATGGTACATTGAAGACTATGGCAGAGTTGTAAAAACAACTGTAAATGGTGAGCAAATCTATTCGCCGACCCAATTGCGAGATGGTGATGTTATAAAAATCGGTGATTTCGCATTTCTATATGAAGAATAATTGAAAATTAACGAAAGTAGGTGATGATATGAATATTTTAAAAGGTAAAAATGTAAACCTTGCATTAATGCTTTTTGTAGTTACTTTGTTTGAAGTGACTTGCCTTTTTACGCTTTTGGGGAAGGCAGAAGAGCAATATAAAATGAATATCATCATCACTATGGGCGTTTATATTTTAGTTCAATATGCCTATTTCTTCGGCGCAAAAATCATTTTGAAACGAAAAGGTTTTGAAGTTGAGTTAATTGCGTTTTTGCTCACATCAATAGGGCTTTCAATAACCGCAAGTGTATATCCAAAACTTGCTGTGAAACAACTTATTGCTGTGCTTATTGGTATTTTCGGCTTTATTTTTGTACAATGGCTTTTGCGAGATATTGACAGAATAATGTTTTTGAGAATTCCTATTGCGGTTTGCGCTGTGGGACTTCTCGCGTTTACACTTGTATTTGCAAAACTGACAAATGGTGCAAAAAACTGGATTTATATTGGAGGACTTTCAATTCAACCATCAGAATTAGTCAAAGTAGCATTTATTATTGTTGGCGCTGCCACGCTTGAAAGGCTACAATCTAACCGAAGTCTTACAAAATTCATTATCTTTGCACTTGGTTGTGTAGGTTGTCTTTTCTTGATGTATGATTTTGGCACAGCGCTCATATTCTTCTTTACATTTATTGTAATTTCTTTTATGCGTTCAGGTGATATTCGTACACTCGCCCTCGTTTGCACAGGTGCGTTTATGGGTGGACTTCTTGTGCTTATGTTCAAGCCCTATGTTGCTAACAGATTTGCGTCATATGGGCACGTGTGGGAATATTTTGACACATCAGGATTCCAACAAACAAGAACAATGATTTATTCAACAAGTGGTGGTCTTTTTGGCGTTGGACTTGGCAACGGAAAACTTCGCGATATTTATGCGGCTACCGAAGACCTTGTTTTTGGCGTAGTTTGTGAAGAGTTCGGTATGATTATGGCTGGGGCAATTTTGCTCTCTTATGTGGCTTTACTTGTTTATTCAATTCGTCACTCAAAATATGCCCGTTCATCGTTCTATGCTATTGTTGCTTGTGCAGCAGCGGCACTGATGCTCTTTCAGGCATCACTCAATGTTTTTGGCGTAAACGACCTTTTACCATTAACAGGTGTTACTTTGCCATTCATCAGCCGTGGTGGTTCAAGTATTATGTGTTGTTGGATGTTGATGGCGCTTATTAAGTCCGTTGACCGAAGCACTTACAGATTTGGAGGTGTTCGTCAATGAAATCTATCGGTAGAAGAGCACTCACTCTTTATGCGTTAATACTTTTATTCCTTGCGGGGTGTGGTTTGCTATATTTCAACCTTGTTACAAATGCAAATGACTGGGCAATGAACAGAGCAAACAAACATCTTTATTCTAATGGAGCTCTCTCAACTGCAGGTGATATTCTCGACACAAACGGAAATATAATCGTCACAACAAAAGACGGCAAAAGAGTTTACAGTGACAATAAAAATCTGCGAATGGCGTTGTTGCATACTGTTGGTGACACTTCAGGATATATTGCAAACGGAATTCAGACAACATTCAAAGACGAACTGACGGGATATACCCTTTTAGATGGTGTTTATAATCTTAAACGGTACGGAAAAGGCAACGACATAAAACTCACACTTAACTCAAAGGTTTGTGAAACAGCTTACAGAGCTTTGGGCAACAAAAAAGGTACAGTTGGTGTTATGAATTATAAAACAGGTGAGATTATTTGCATTGCATCAACACCGTCTTATGATATAAATAATAAGCCAAAGGATATTGATACGGACACAACGGGGAAATATGAGGGAATTTATATGAATAGATTTTTCTCGGGCGTCTATACCCCCGGCTCAACCTTTAAGGTGCTTACGGCAATTTGTGCAGTTGAAAATATCCCTGATATTTATGACAGAACTTTCGAGTGTAAGGGTAAAATCTTAATCGGTGAGGGCTATGTTATTTGTAGCGGTACTCACGGAAAAATAGGATTTGAAAAAGCGCTTAATAAGTCTTGTAACTGTGCATTTGCAAAAATTGCGGACGAATTGGGTGCAGAAAAGCTTATGGCAACTGCTGAGAGAATCGGTTTTAATGCTAATATGGCAGATATCAGCGGAAAAATCCATTGTGCAAAGAGCAGAATCGACCTTACCGAATCGAGCGCTTTGGATATAGGCTGGGCTGGTATCGGACAATACACAACCCTTATAAATCCTTGCCATATGTTGACTGTTATGGGTGCTATTGCAAACAGTGGAACAGCGCAGACGCCGTATCTTGTAAGTCAAATTACAAGCCCTGAAGGTAAAACAGTATTTTCAGCAAAAGAGAGTGTTGCAGGTGAATATTTCACACCTGATGTGACAAAAAAAGTGGACGAAATGCTTCGTTCAAATGTTAAAAACCAGTATGGTGATGGGTTCTTCCCTAAAATGAGTTTTTGCGGAAAAACAGGTACTGCAGAAGTCAGCAATGATAAAAACATCAGACCAAATGCGTTGTTTGTAGGCTATTCTCAACTTGAAGAAATGCCTTTCGCAATAATCGTGGTGGTTGAAGATACAACAACAAGTATCACAAGTGCCGTGCCTATTGCATCAAAGGTTATGAAAGCAGTCAAAAGTGAATATGTGAAATAAAAAGGGTGACTCGTTGAAGTCACCTTTTTGCTTTTGTGCACCTTTGACATTGGGCGTTATTTATGGTAAAATAACTTGATAATATTTTGTTTTTTACGGAGATTTTGTTATGATAAAAATTTCACCATCAATTTTATCTTGTGATTACGGTAAAATCGCAGAAGAATTAAAAGATATGGAATTAGCAGGTGCTGACTATATGCACATTGATGTTATGGATGGTCATTTTGTGCCAAACTTAACTCTCGGTGCACCTGTAATCAAATGTATTAGAAAGGCAACGGATGTGCCTTTTGATGTGCATCTTATGATTAGCGACCCACTAAAATATATTGATGATTTTTGTGATGCTGGTGCTGACATTATTACATTCCATACAGAATGCGACTCACCTATTGATGAAACAATCGACAAAATTCTTTCTCGTGGTGTAAAGGCATCTTTAACAGTTAAGCCCAAAACACCTGTTGAAGATATTTTTCCATATTTAGACAAGCTTTCAATGGTACTTGTTATGACTGTTGAGCCTGGCTTTGGCGGACAGAGCTTTATGGAAGATATGATGGCAAAAGTTTCTGCTTTGAGAAACGAAATCAACGCTCGTGGTCTGGATTGCGAAATCGAAGTTGACGGTGGAATAAACGAAAAAACAATCGCAGTTGCAGCGGCAGCGGGCGCAGATGTATTTGTTTCTGGTAACGCACTCTTTTCAAGTGCTGACAGAAAAGCAGCTGTTGAAAAATTCAAGGCAATCGCAGCAGAGAATTTCTGCAAAAACTGCTAAAAAGCAACTTCACCAAGAAGTTTTCCGTGTTCATTGATTATTTCCTTGGAAAAATCGTTTGAAATCAAACCATATTCTTTGAAAATCGGGTAAAACTTTTTGTGCTTGGGTGAAAGCTGAAGATAAAAATCCTTGTTCATCTCGAAAATCTTGCAAGGTGTTTTAATTTCTGAATATTTTTGAACGGACGATATTGTATCAAGCATAGAATTGAGATTATCGGTTTTAAAGAAAAAGTCGTTATTAGTTCTTTTGACCTTGTATCTATGGGGTTTCATAGAAAAAGTAAAAATGAAGAAACACCCACCATCATCTGTGGGCAAAGCTTCAACAGTGATTTTATTATTAGCTTTTATTTTGTCTTGTGATATTTCATTAAGAATTTTTCTGATGGCTATTTCGGTGAGCTCGCTATCACAATCAAGTGAGTCATATGTAATATGAAATTGATTCATTTCTTCTTTTGAGAGTTCAACTAACATTACATTGTCATTAAGAGATTCATAATTCATAAGAAATTCCCCCTTTAATTCATAATATTACAGGGACAAAATAGTTGCAACAAATAAATATTGGAAAAAGCGAGGAATAAGTTTTGACCAATCAACAAATAACACAAAAACCACAAGATTTTATAGATATGCGTAATCATATGATTGATTATGCAATTATGCTTACTGCGCCATTTTTGGTTGCGGTGCTTTACCATGGGCTCAGAGCAGTTTTGCTTGTGCTTATTTCAATAGTTACTTGCACAATTTGTAGAAGAATTGGTGAAAAAGTTTTAAACTGTGACTTCTCATCAAGAGATTTTTCAAACTGGATAATCGGTGTAACTTTTGCATTATTGTTGCCATCAACAGCCACTTGGTGGACGGTAGTTTTCGGTGCAATCTTTGCAATTATTGTTTGCGTTTTGCCTTTTGGCAAAACAATAAACTCACCTTTTGTACCAGCGGCGGCAGCAGTAAGCTTTGTCACTCTTTGCTGGCCAGACAGAATGTTTGCATATTCTGATACAGCGGGAATGTCACTCAGCAAAATGCTCTCACAGGGTAACGCAATCGGCAGCAATGCCGTTGCACTTTTAGAAGTGTTTACAGGTGCTTTGCCATCTGCAATGGGTGCCGGATGTGTGCTTGCCTTGCTCGGTGCACTTGTATTTCTTACAATCCGTCGCCCGAAAGACGCAATTTCAGCATATACTTTTATGCTTGCTGTGATTGTTATGGCAATTCTTTTTCCAAGAGTCAGCACAGGAAGATTTATTTCTGTGATTATGGAATTCTGTGGCGGAGAAGTGCTTTTCGGTGCAATATTCTTTATGACATATCCATCAGTTCTTCCAAAACGCACTTTTGCTCGTGCTGTTTGGGGCTTTGTTGGTGGAATTATCTGTATGTTGATGAGATATTTTGGCGCATTTGAAGAACCAATGTGTTTTGGTGTTCTCATTGCCTGTGCATTGACAGAATTAGCTGATAAAATTCCACTTGCAAAATGGGAAAAAGTCAAAGAAGAAAAAGAAGAAATTAAAGTTGTTGAGCCAGCCCCTGCTGTAGTTCCAGAAGAAGTGCTCAATGAAATTCCTGACATAGAAGAAATAATAGTTGAAGAAGAAACGGAAGCTAATGAAGAAATTGTAGAAGAAACAGCAGTTCAAGAAAGCGAAAGTCTTCACGATGTTATTGAAGAAGAAAATACAGTTACAGAAACAGAAGCACCTTTTATGACGGGAGGTGACAGTGATGAGTGAGAAAAATAGCACCTTTAAAAGAATAAGAAACAGTGCTGTTATCAAAAACCCATTGCTTTTTGAAGCAATCGGACTTTGTCCTGTTGTTGCCATAACACTCTCATTGAGATTGGCAGTTTTCCTTGCAATAGTTACAGCTATTGAGTTAATTGTCTGCGAAGTTTTATCATCATTGTTGCTTAAAAACATCCGTCGTCATTGGCGCGTGGCACTTTATGTGCTCTTTGGTGTGGGCGTTATCTTCCCTATTATGTGGTTGGTTAACAGATTTTTCCCCGATATGTCAATAAACTTTGGCGTTTATCTGCCACTTATGACAGTCAACTCTTTGGTTGCACTTCACTGTGAAAGAGTTGCTGTTAAAAACGATTTGAAAAATAGCCTTATTGATGCTATTGCTGCATCTATGAGTTATGGTGCTGTTGCAATCATCACAGGTCTTGTCCGTGAGATTCTTGCAAATGGCACAATCGGTGGAATAGATTTAGGGCTTGAAGTCACATTTCCTGCTCTTTTAACTCCATTTGGTGGATTTTTAATTATCGGATTTCTTGCAGCGGTATTCAAAGCAGTTATTAATACAAAATATCCCGATGCATCACCTGACAGAGCCTTTGATACATCAGAGGTTACACGTTCTGTTCGTGGCTCACTCAAAGAATTGATGAAAGACGAGTTGGACCCGTATTCTTTCGGTACAGAAACTGCATTTGTGCGTATCCGTAAAGAAAAAAGAGCCGAAAAGAATATAGAAAAAACTCAAGAAGTAAATCTTGAAGAACCTAAAAAAGAGAAAAAAGAAAAGGTCAAGAAACCTAAAAAAGCAAAAAAGGTTACAGAAGCACCAAAAAGAGAGCCAAGAGTTCGACAGACTAAAGAACGAACATATCTTGACGATTTTTCTGATATGCTTTCTGAACTTGAAGAATATAAGAGTCGTCCCGAAGAGGCAGAAACACAGGAAAAGGATGGTGACGGACAATGACAGTACTTTTAAGACTAATTTCCGCAGCATTCTATGTTATGCTTTTTCAGAACCTGATTTTCAACGGTGGTTATGGTATCAGCGAGGCCGTGCGAATGAGTGCAAAACCTCGCCAGTTAGTACCAATGGCGATTTTCATAACATATTTTTCAACTGCTGTGTCAGTTATTTGTGTGTTGCTTGATACAATTCCTGTTATAAATGAACTCAGCGAAATAATGCACGCAATTATTTTTATTGCGGTTGTTGGTGTGCTTTATCTCATCACAGTTTCAGTTGTTTTATTTTCAGGCAAAGCATCACCACGAACTGTCAGAAGAATAGGTGTGGCTGCTTTTAATACACTTGTGTTTGCAGTTCCGCTTATTAATTACCGTTCTGCATTTTCAGTTGCAGAAGCAATCGGTGCTGGTATTGGTGCTGGTATTGCATTCGTTATTGCCGTTATTCTTATAAATAGCGGACTCAAACGACTTGATATGAACAAATCTATCCCAAAATGCTTTAAAGGAACACCAGCAATGTTTATTTATGTTGCGTTGTTATCTTTAGCATTTATTGGAATTTCTGGAAATTCGGTGTTTATTTAATGGCTAAAAAAGAATTGTCCCCTCGCAGATTAAAGGGATATTACAAGTTTTCAAAAAAATACCCTTCACGAAATGCCGAAAGTTATGCTATCGGTGAAAGTCGAAAAATGAAGAAAAAAGAAAAGGCAAGAAAAATTGTTTTTGCCGTTCTTTTGTGTTGCCTTTTTGTAGCAACATTCATTCTCGTTTCTGTGAGTATGACTCTTTCTAACAGACCATTAGCCAACAATATAGAAAACGAAACACTCATAAGTGTTGATAATCTTGGAACAATTCGTGCAACATATATTGAGAATACTGTTTTAGGTGAAATCAGTGATTTATCAAAAGAATTAAAAAAAGCTAAGAAAAATGGTTGCAATGCGGTTATGCTTGACTTCAAAACTCAAGAAGGATATATAACCATTGATGGTAAAAGCGACAAATATTATTCCATTGATAATGTCATTATTGAAAAAATAAAAGCAGAAGGATTTATTATTATTGCAAGAATTTTCTGCTTTGAAGACAGCTTTGCACCACAAAGATTGGGAGCTTTCGTTTATGAAAACCAAGAAAAAACAAAAATCTGGTTTGATGCCCCTGCAATAAATGGTGGCAGAGTGTGGCTTGACCCAACGAATCCGAGAGCAACAAGTCATATATGCACAGTAATTGGTGCTGCCGTAAAAATGGGTGCAGATTGTGTTTATCTTGAATCAGTTGAGTTTCCACAGGCAAGAGATGGTGCACCCGTATTTTTCTCGCAAGATAATGCGACACTTAATCGCAATCTTGTGCTTATGCAATTTATTGAACAAGCAGTTAAAGAAGCAGGTAAATGCCCTGTGATTCTTGGTGTGCCGTTTGAAGCCACAGATGGTGGTAATCAAGAAAAATGGGGTGGAACACTTTTTGATACTGCGGCATCAATTTGTTCACCAGTTCTTTTGCCACAAGAAAACAGTGATTATGTGGAATATATTGAGAATAATTATACCGTAATGAACGACCGTGCAAAAAACAATTTCTCAACCATAAAAATTGTTCCGACAGTTAAAAATCAAAGTGAAGATGTGAGTTTTTATGAAAAACTCAGCGAAAGCACAGCAGAGAGTTATATAATTATTCCTTGATTTTACAAAAAGACTTGAAATACAATAAAATTTATTGTATTATTTATAG
>CALEJD010000112.1 GCA_937898195.1 uncultured Clostridia bacterium
TGTGTTAGGCACGCCGCCAGCGTTCGTCCTGAGCCAGGATCAAACTCTCTAAAAAATTGTATTAAACAGATTTCTCTGTACTAATCATTTTCTAAAGTGCTTTTTAGCTCTTTACTTCTTTTAACTCATAACGCTTAGCGTTAATTCAACTCTTTTGTTATCCAAAAGAATTACTGTTTCTTGTACTTCCATCTCGGTAATTCCTTACCCTCATGGAATCTACAGGGTTCCTTTTACTTATCTCGTCGTTGTTTAATTTTCAAGGTTCAGTTTTCGCTTCAGAACTTGGTTTGTTTCGCCCTCTGTTCTTGGCGCTCGTATATAATAACAAAACGAGCGACAAATGTCAACAACTTTTTTTAGTTTTTTTGCGCCTTTTTATAAACTTATCCGCGTGTTTCGAATTTGGTGATTTTAATCAATAAAAATGTGTTAGTTTTTGTGAGTTTTATGTGCAAATTGACAGTTGAGTTTGGAATGCAAAAATTTAGATGTTGAATTCAAATTTTTTATTCAAAAAAATGCATAAAAAATAGGGACGATTTGTTATCGTCCCCCACTATATTAATGATGATGGTGATGGTGGTGGTGGTGTGAGTGAGAATGTGAAGAATGTTCTATATGACAGTGCTCTTCGTGGCAATGGTCGTTTGGATTTTCAATTTCGAGAGTTGCGTGACCGATGCCGTGCTCTTTTAACTCTTCACGGATTTTATCTTTGATTTCGTGAGAGTTTTCGTTTGCCACAATATGCATTGTTGCAAAGTTTAGCTGACCATCCATACTCCAGATATGAATATGGTGTACATCAATTACGCCGTCGATTTCTTTAATATGATGTTTGATTTCGTCTATACTAATATTATTGGGGATTTTTTCAAGAAATAAATCAAGAACTTCTTTAAGATTTCTAAATGCATTTATAAATATGAATACAGCAACACCCATTGACATAAGCGGGTCAATGATTTTAATATCAGTAAATCTCATTACAATTGCACCTACAAGGACAACAAGCCATCCCAACACATCTTCGAGCATATGAAGATTAACGGCTTTTTGATTTATTGAGTCACCATCTTTAGTGAAATAGGCTGCAATGAAGTTTACAAGTGCACCCACAATTGCAAATATAATCATACCATTATAGTTTATTTCAACGGGGTTGATAATTCGTCGTATTGCATTGTAAACAACTAAAACTGAACCACACAACAATATAAGCGTTGTGATTATTCCACCCATTACAGAAAAACGAGCATAGCCATAAGTATAAACATCGTCCGGTTGTTTTTTGCTTTTCTTTTCAAGGAAGTATGAAACGCCGATACTAGTAGCGTCACCCAAGTCGTGTACTGCATCAGAGATGATAGCTACACTACCTGTGAATATGCCACCAAAAAATTCAAATATAGAAAATGATAAATTGAGTATGAATGCTATAAGTATGTTTTTTTCTGTTTTCATTATATGTTTTCTCCTTTATGGCTGATATGTTTGAGACCTACTTCAAATATTTCGCTGATATGCTCATCATCTAATGAATAATAAACTGTTTTGCCTGATTTTCGACATTTTACAAGCCCTACTTCTTTCATTTTACTCAACTGATGAGATATTGAAGATTTTGTCATTGACAAAACATTTGCCAAATCGCAAACACACATTTCATTCTGCAAAAGTGCAAAGAGAAGTTTGCATCTCGTTGAGTCCCCCATTATCTTGAAAAAGTCTGCAAGGTTATGAAGAATTTTGGTCTCAGGCATTTTTGAGATAGTGTCATTTACCATTTCTTTATGCACCATATTACAGTCACATATAAATTCATTTTTAGACATATATATTATTCCTTTCGGTTGAGTATTCATTCAACTGTTATTATAGTTGAATAGATGCTCAACTGTCAAGGCTTTTTTATATTATGATACCCAAAAGAAAAAGGGCGATTCGTGAATCGCCCCTACATTACGTATTATTTAATTATTAATTAATCAAGGAAGTCGCGGAGTTTTTTGCTGCGGCTTGGGTGACGAAGTTTGCGAAGTGCTTTAGCTTCAATCTGACGGATTCTTTCACGAGTAACATTGAACTCTTTACCAACTTCTTCGAGAGTTCTTGGATGTCCGTCTTCAAGACCAAAACGAAGTGAGAGAACTTTTTCTTCTCTTGGTGTGAGTGTTTTAAGTACTTCTGCAAGTTGCTCTTTAAGAAGAGAGATTGATGCAGCATCTGCTGGTGACAATGCTTCATCATCAGGAATGAAGTCGCCCAAGTGGCTATCTTCTTCTTCACCGATTGGTGTTTCAAGAGAAACTGGTTCTTGTGCAAGACGAAGAATTTCACGAACCTTATCTGGTGACATATCAAGTTCTTCTGCGATTTCTTCTGCTGATGGGTCATGACCATTCTTATGAAGCAACTGGCTGCTTGTCTTTTTAACCTTATTTATTGTTTCAACCATATGAACAGGGATACGGATTGTTCTTGCCTGGTCAGCAATAGCACGGGTGATTGCTTGTCTAATCCACCAAGTTGCATAAGTTGAGAACTTAAAGCCCTTTGTATAGTCAAACTTTTCAACAGCTTTAATAAGACCCAAGTTACCTTCTTGAATCAAATCAAGGAACTGCATTCCACGGCCTACATAACGTTTTGCGATACTAACAACAAGACGAAGGTTTGCTTCAGCAAGTCTTTGCTTTGCTTTTTTATCGTCATCTGCAATTCTGATAGCAAGTTCAATTTCTTCTTCTGATGTCAAAAGTGGAACACGACCAATTTCTTTGAGGTAAACACGAACAGGGTCATCCATTGCAAGAGCCTTGTTTTCACCTAATCCACCGTCGTCACTTTTTGCAAGGTCTGATTCGTCAGTGATTGCATCTCTTGCCATATCACCAAGGTCGTCAATAAGTTCGATATTGTTTACTTCGATAAGTTCGTAAAGCTTGTCCAACTCTTCCATTTCGATATCAAGTTCAACGATAGCGTTGTCAATTTCTTGTGTTGTGAGTTTGCCAACTGCTTTACCTTTTTCAATCAACGCTTTTATAGCGGTCTTTTTATCAATTGTTTCCATCTGGAGTTCTCCTTCACATTACCTTAATTCTTGAAAAACTTTAAAAAGTCTTCGTCGCTGATGTTTTCCACATTCACATCTTTAAGGCTTTTTTTATTTTTTTCATTTAATATTACTTTTATACAATCGGCACACTCATCGGCGCTATTATTAAGTGTGTGCGAAATTGTTTGGATTTTCGCAACTGCACTTATTTCTTCGTCGGTAAGTTCACCGCATAAAAACGATATTTCAGCAGATTTACCTTCTCTGAGTCTTTCTGCCACTGCTTTGAAGATTCGTTTATTGAAATCTGTCACGAAATCTTCAGCGTCTAACTTTTCGTCAACCATTTTGAGATGCTCGGGATTTGACAACAGTATTGCAATGAGCATTTCTTCTGCTTTTGCCCCTGCATGGTATTTTCTGCGCTCAGGATTGAGATTATCGAGTATATCACCCTGACGCTGAATCTGGTTGAACTCTTTTCTCTGGTTAGAATAAACCTTTTTCTTCGCAAGGCGTTTTGCTTCGTCAACAATTACACTCTTTGTAACTGACAACTCGTCCGCAATTCGTGATGCATATATATCAAGTTCAACTGCGCCAACGTTTGATAATATTTCGATTGCACTTCTTAAATATTGACGTTTGCCGTCGTCACTTGTAACATCATATTTTGAGTGTTCACGCAAGAGAGCAAATTCGATTTCATTTGCGGCACCATTAATTATGGCTTTCATTTTTTCAACGCCATAATTCTTAATGATTTCGTCGGGGTCTTTGCCACCGCTCAATCTTAAAACCTTGATTTTAGCAGGTGTATTTTTGAAAATCTGCAACGCTCTTGTTGCGGCTTTCTGCCCTGCTTCGTCAGCATCATAAGCAATCATTATTTCAGATGCATAGCGTGACAACAAACTTGCTTGTTCACTTGTAAGTGCTGTGCCAAGTCCTGCAACTGCATTGGTAAACCCTGCCTGATGAAGTGCGATAACATCCATATACCCTTCGCAGAGAATAAGACTATCCTTACCACTTTTCTTTGCAAGGTTTAATGCAAACACGCCCTGACTCTTTTTATAAACCATTGTATCTGATGTGTTGAGATATTTAGGTTTTGAGTCATCCATTACACGACCACCAAAGGCGATTACATTACCTTTGACATCGATAATGGGGAACATTATACGATTACGGAAATTATCATAGATATTATTCTCGTTTTTCTGTGAGCGCCTTGCAAGGTTTGCAAAAACCAATTCGTCTTTTGAATAACCTTTACTCATAAGATAATTTGTCAAGGCATTGAAAGAATCGGGAGCAAAACCAAGGCCAAATCTTTTTATGGTTTCATCGGTAAGTCCGCGATTTTTAAAGTACTGATAACCCACAGCACCCTCTTTTGTGCCAAGGCAACTATGGAAAAATCTTGCGGCTTCTCGGTTTGCTTCAAGCATTCTAAGTCGTCTTTTATTGATTGTGCTATCATAAGAGTTTTCTTCGGGCACATCCATACCCACACGGTCTGCCAAAAATTTGACTGCATCAAGATAATCAAGATTTTCAATATTCTTGATGAAAGTTACTACGTCGCCACCATTACCGCAACCAAAGCAATAATATGACTGTGTATCGGGATAAACCGTGAACGATGGGGTCTTTTCACCGTGGAATGGACACAAACCCTTACTTATTCTACCTGCTCTTTTGATATTCACATAAGAAGAGATAATTGTTTCAATATCGGCACGACTGCGAAGTTCCATTAAAAAAGCATCGTCAAATCGCACATTATCCCTCCCATCCTATATCTACCCATGAATCAGGGATGAATATATTTTTATAAACTGAAACAAGATAACGGTCACTCATACCTGCGATATAATCACAAGCTGCTTGATGAACACCCTCTTGCTCTATTACATAATGGTATGCCTGTGGAATTTTTTCGGGTTTTTCTAACAAATAGTCATAAAGACGGATGATAACATCCATTGCTTTTGTTTCTTCGCCTTTGCACACAGGGTTTGTATAAACCTTTTCAAACATAAATGCGTGTAATTCATCAAATGGTTGTTGAATATCAGGTGAGAACTGAATTGTATCAACACTATTTTCAACAACATTTCTAACCATTGTGTTAATTCTATCAGATTTTGAAAAGCCAAGTGCTTTTCTTATTTCAAGTGGAATATCTTCTTCGCACATTACACCTGCACGAGTTGCATCGTCAATATCGTGATTGATATAAGCAATTTTATCGGCAAGTTTTACGATTCTACCCTCAAGAGTGAATGCTTCTTTGCCCCTTGTATGACAAACAATACCATCACGGACTTCGTATGTAAGATTCAAGCCTTTACCATTTTTTTCAAGCTTGTCAACCACTCTCAAGCTTTGGTCATAATGACGGAATCCACCAGGGACAACTTTATCAAGTGCTCTCTCACCTGCGTGGCCGAATGGGGTGTGCCCTAAATCGTGACCTAATGCAATGGCTTCGGTCAAATCAGCATTCAAGAGTAATCCGTTTGCGATTGCACGAGCAACCTGTGAAACTTCAAGGGTATGGGTAAGTCTTGTTCTGTAATGGTCGCCCTCTGGGGACAAAAACACTTGAGTTTTATGCTTTAATCTACGGAATGAGTTTGAATGAATAATTCTGTCGCGGTCTCTTTGAAAATCAGTTCTCAAATCGCATTTAGGCTCTAAAATTATACGCCCTTTTGTCTTTGCTGAAAGACACGCTTTTTCAGAGAGAAAACCTGCTTCTTTGTTTTCAAATTTTTCTCTAATATTCACTCAAATACCCCCTTAAAAAGTCCTTTCATATATTTATACGACAGAAAAAACAAAATCCCTTTATTTTTTCTAAAAAAATTTTAAAATTCGCAAAAATTTTCTGAAATCGTGACTAAATTCAACTTACCATTACTTAAATCAATAATTTTTGATTGAATGTTATTAAAATTTTCACTTTTTATTCTAAATATTATTTTTACATTATCAGTAAACTCTGTATCAATAATAACTGTATCTTCACGCAAAAGAAAATCATTGAGTTTACCATAGAATGTATAGTCACATTCTACCGCAATATCAAGACAATGCGCCATTGTGATAATCTTGGCACTATCAACGGCAATTTTTGCACTGTGAGAATAAGCACGGACTAATCCCCCACCACCAAGCAATATGCCACCAAAATATCGTGTCACAACAACGCAAGTATCAACAAGATTTTCTTTTTCAAGAACATCAAGACAAGGCACACCTGCTGTGCCCTGTGGTTCACCGTCGTCGGAATAACGTTTTATTCCACCATTTCGTAATATATATGCAGAAACATTGTGAGTTGCATCCCAATGTTTTGATTTAATCTCATTAATAAAATCGTTTGCTTCCTCTATAGTTGTTACGGGCTTAGCATAGCCAATAAAACGAGAACGCTTGACTATATATTCATCACTATTGAATTCTTTTATTGTTCTGTATTCTTTAAGCATTTTAAAATCCTCCTGTTATTACGGAGAGAAATAGTAATCGCTGAATAAATCGTGTTGCAATTATCAGCGAGATAGTTTTTCGTCAGAGCCGTAAAAAAACGGAGGCAATACTTTGTGTATTGTCGAGTATTTTAGACGAGCTATGACGGAAAAATAATCGATGAGAATTGTTGCAAAGATTCATGAAGTGATTACACTACAAAAACAAAAGGTGGCACATTTGTACCACCATAATTGCTTTGATTATTTAGAGAGATTGTAACGTTTGTTAAATCTGTCAACACGTCCGCCTGTATCAACAAGCTTCTGTTTACCTGTGAAGAATGGGTGGCAATTTGAGCAGACATCAACTTTCAAATCATCTTTAGTTGAACGAGTTTCAAATGTTGCACCGCAAGCGCACTTAACTGTTACTGTTTTATACTCTGGATGGAGTCCCTGTTTCATGACAATTGTCACCTCTTTCAGTACATATTTACATAGCCTAATAAGTTTAGCACAAGAAAATACAAAAATCAAGTATTTTTTTCAAGTTTTACAGAAATTTCTTTTGAGAGTGCAAATGAGTATAAAGTTACATTAACTTCTTTTAAATCGAAGCATTGTTCTGCTGCCATTTTGTAAATTCTCATTTGCTCTTTATATCTGTTGATAATTTCTGTTTCGTCTGTTACCTTATCGGTTTTATAGTCGATAATCTCTCCCCTATCGCCATTGATAATAAGCCCGTCGATTACACCTTGAACAACAATCTTTTCATCCTTTGCTATTTCAGGAAGATTTTCAATGGCAACTGTTGCGGGAACAGTCATTGCAAATTCTTGTTCTTTTAAGAATTTATCAGCAAAGCAAATTCGTTTATACATATCGCTCTGGAAGAACTTTTCAAGTTTCTTTGTGTCAACTGCATCTGCTTCTTCTTTTGTGAACTGTTCATTCTCGACTAACAATTCAAGTTCTTTCTTGACATCTTCACCAGCATTCTGCATATTGCAAAGTTCCATAAAACGATGCATCAACGAGCCACGCTGTGCAGGGGTTAGTTCGGCCTTACTCATAAACGCAGGTCTCTCACTTGCAAGATATTGAAGATTATCGTCTTTTTGCATTGATGATGCTGCATATTTAATTGGTATTTCTGACAAAGCAGAATATGGATATTCATAAGATAATTTATTTGAAATCTCTTTTAGAATATCTTTATCAATATCGAATGCTTTTTGTTCTTCTTCAGTTGCAACAACACTCTCGACATCATCAATAATTTCAAAGTCTATTTTAGGACTTTGCGGATTCTTTGTGCAATAAAGCAAGTTACTCATTTTTAGTGACGGATGATTAAGCATTGCTATTATAATCCATTGCATCATATTTGAGCACATTGACAATGGCACAGAAGAATCAACAAAGTTATCATAATAAGTATTATATAAATCGGTTATCTTTTTCTCGGTATCGTGCATTGAACCCACAATATAAAGTTTTTCTTCTGCACGAGTCATTGCAACATATAAAACTCTGATTTGCTCGGCAAACTCTTCTTGTTGGTCATAAAGTTTTATTGCATTGACAGGAAGAGTTGTGAAATCTTTATGCTGTTTTGGGAAATAGCGGGATGTTGCAACGCCTAAATGTCTATTGACTTTAACTTTGTTATAGTCTGTTCCGTTATTAGCAGAAGAACAATTTGCAATGAATACAACTGGGAATTCAAGACCTTTACTCTTATGAATTGACATAATACGGACAACGTCGTCATTTTCAGTCAATTCATTTGCGCCTTCTAAATCCTTTTTGTTCTTACGGATTTTATCAAGATAACGAATAAAGCCTGAAAGTCCCGAACCACCCATTGCTTCATAGTTTTCTGCATAGTTAATGAGAAGTTCAAGGTTTAAAACTCTCTTTTCACCATTATCCATTGCGCCAACAATTGAGTCATAAGCAGTCATTTCAAAAATGCGACGGATTAAACTGCCTATATCCATTGTTACTGACAATGTGCGAAGAATATAGAGCATATCTAAAAACTCTTTGACTTTTTGGTCTTTGTCGTATTGATTTTTTACAATATTATAAAGATTGCTCTTTCGGTCTTCGTTTCTGTATCTTGCCAAATCGTCTTCTGTAAATGGGCAAAGTGGTGATAACATTACAGAAACTAACGGCACATCTTGCACTGGATTATCAATGATTTTGAGCATTGACACCATTGTTACAATTTCACGGCTTTCAAAGAATCCACCCTGTTTTGTAAAATGGGCAGGGATTCCCATTTCGCCAAAGACTCTTGCAACAACCTGTGCTTTATCTTTAACGGCTCTCATAAGAATACAGATATCACTATATTTTATTGGTCGTTCTGCACCTTTTTTACCTACAAGAGTTTTTGATGAAACGAGTTCATTGATTGTTGTGCCTATATGGTATGCTTCCTTTTCTAAATCTGAGCCCTTTGTTTTCTCTGTTTCAACAATGTGTACATATATGTTTGGTGAAACATCTTCACAATAATCTCCACCAAAATCAAGACGCTCACTTTTTTTATAGTCGATACCACAAGTTTTTCTTGTCATAAGAAAATCAAAGAAAAAGTTGATGCCATCAACTATTCCCTTTCGACTTCTGAAATTCTTATCAAGGTTTATTGTTGCAGGATAATTTTTGCCGTCGTAAATCTCGAATGTATCTTTATAATTCAAAAAGATTTCAGGCATTGCCTGACGGAAACGATAGATGCTCTGTTTCACATCACCAACCATAAATTTATTGGTATTATCTTTTGAAATGGCAGAAAACAAAGTGTCTTGAGCATCGTTTGTATCTTGAAATTCATCAATGAAAATCTCTTCAAAATTTTCTGACAATTCTTTTGCTAAATCAGTTTTCTTGTATGTTCCATCTTCGTTGAAATCAACGAGAATATTCAATGCAAAATGCAAAATATCAGAAAAATAATATGTATTATTCTCATTTTTACATTCTTCTAAGACTTCAATAAAACGTAAAACACAATTCTGAATATTTTTCATTATTGGACGAAGATACTCTATATCTTCATAAAATTCTTTTTCTGTGCAAATTAAATATTTACCAATTTGTGCAAGATATTTTTTAATGCTATCTCGACGGCCTTTAAGCTCATCATAATAACAATCTTTTTCGTCTTTGGGCACAGTAGGAAATCTGTTAAGTTTTATTGATTCTGATAAAAATTTGATTTCATCCCATCTCTCTGGACTCTTTTTAATCAAGTTAATAATTGCGTCAAGAGAAGATATAATTGGAGTTAAATCATTTGTGAGCACACCTGATAAAGTTGAATTTTCAGGCGCATCGTCGATTATGTCTTGTGCCTTGATTTTTGTGTATTCAACAATTTCTGCCAAACGCTCTAATGAATACTTGCCCCATTTTGTTTCTTGAATAGGCAAATTTTTATAATAATCTGCAAAGGCGTTTTCTATCCACATTTCTGGATTTGGTGATGCGATTGCAAACTCATAAAGTGCGAGAATTGACTCAACAAGGCTTGTGTCAGATTTACCCGTTGTAAAAAGTTCTAAAAGTTCTTTTGTTTCTTCTTCGGAAAGTGAATAAAGCTCTTCTAAAACTTCTTCTGCAACTTCTCTTTTCAACATATCGTGATCAATATCAGAAAGCAAGGTATAGTCAGGGGCAATGCCCACCTGTTCAAAATTATCTTTTACCAACTGACCACAAAAACTATCCATTGTTGAAATCTGGGCATTCGGCAAATACATTTTTTGCCTTTTAAGATATTGATTATTGGGTTGCTCTCTTATAAGTTCTGAAAGTCGCTTTGAAATTCTCTCTTTCATTTCAGATGCAGCAGCTTTTGTGAAAGTAACTATAAGAAGTTTTTCAATGTCAACGGGATGATTAGCATCAGTTATGCGCTTGATTACACGTTCAACTAAAACTGCAGTTTTGCCTGAGCCCGCAGCAGCAGAAACAAGAACTGTGCCATCACGTGATTCAATTGCTTGAGCTTGGGGTTTAGTCCACTCTCTGCTCATCATCTTCACCTCTCAACATTGAAATTGCATCGTCAAATTTTGGAACTTCAAATTCGTTTATTGGGTCATCTTCTTCACGCTTGCATACATCTTTATATTGACACCAAGTGCAAGCATCCTTAATTGGCAAAGCAGAAATATTACCATCATGCAACTGATTTGCCATATTCTTAATAGAATCATTAACTCTATTTTTAAGTTTTGTGAGTGATTCAAGTGAAATGACCTTACCCTTTAACGCACCTGTTTTTTCGTCAAATTTAGCTGGAAGCAACACACCGTTATATTTGCTATCCATTGCTTCAAAAACTTGCATATTATTAAGGATTACGCCATCCATACTGAGCTCACTGAATGTTGCATTCAGCACGGTGCTTTCGTCTGAATCTTTATCTATTTTATCTGATGATATTTTTGGGTTTTTAGCTTGAAAATACAACACACCAGCAGGGATTATGTTGTCACCATAATAATCCTTGCCATTCTCCCAAATAGCGAAAAGATAAATGAGCATCTGCATATTAAGTCCATAGAACACTTCGCCCAGTTTAAACTCTTTGTCACCTGTTTTATAGTCAACAACACGCAAGAATGTGTTATCTTCAGTTTTATACATATCGACACGGTCAACACTGCCCACAACTCGCACTGTACCACCATTTTCGAGTTTTACTTCATAAGGGTTGATTGCGCCGTCGTGGTTAATGCTTAACTCAAAATCCACAGGGGTGAATTCACAAGCTTTAAATTCAACAATAAGTCTTATTAAAACCTTATAAGCAGTTTCTTTAATAAGCTTTATTGTTCTTTCAAAGGTTGCAGATTTGTTTTCATATCCACCCATTTCGTCATTGATATATTCATCAATGATTGTTTCAATATGTTTGTTAATTTCATTATCAGTCATTTTGATGATTGTTGCTTTTTCATTATTGAACAAGAATTTTTCCATTACATAGTGAATGAGTGTACCTGATAAAGCAGCATCAATCTGTGCTTCTTTTCTAGGTTTTGCTTTTAAACCATATTCACAGAAATATTCAAACGGACATTTATAGAACTTCTCAATTCGAGAAGCAGACATATACATATTCTTGCCAAAAAATTCTGTTGCAAGATTTTTATCAAGGATTCTGAAATCTTTATTGTTTGCTCTACTGATTTTTAAAACTTCATTTTTACCGTTATTTTCGTTGAAATACTCTTTTAAAGTTTCGCCTAAAACTGAGCCGTTTACAGACTCACCTGCCAAAATAGAGAATGCAGAATCTCGACTTTCAATTCTATCAAGTTTTGAGTAATCATCAATTATATTACATTGGGGAAATATTTTGATTATATCAGTTACCATTTCAGATGGTGACAATGCAGATGAGTCACCACTCATTGATGAATATGTAAGATAGAGTTTATCAGTTGCCAAAGTTGCGGCGTGATAAGCAATGAAGTCCTCACTGACACTGTTATATTCAAGGTTACTGATAATCTGCATTCCGTTATTTATAAGCTCACAACGTTCAAAGTCGTTTAACAAAACACCTGATGAACTTTCTGCAGGGAATACACCAGTATTTGCACCCATAAGGAAAACAACTTTAGGTGCAGACGCACGAATTCTGTCAGCACCACCGATAATTACTTCGTCCATTCCGTTTGGAATTACGCCGATATTTTTAGACGCAACAAAAAGATTGAACAATTCAGAATATCGTTCAATAGAAATATCTGTATTGCCGATTGCAAAATAGAGCCCATCTAACACTTCGGTAACAATTTTCCATATTCTTGCTTGTTCAAGGGCTAATTCAAGTTCGTCACTATCTTTAAGTGTTTGTGTGAATGTTTTTAAGTTTTCGTCTATTTTATTATTTTGCAAGAATGTGAATAATGCTTTTGACATTGACTCGCCGTCAGAATCTTTCATCTGTTTTTTGAGCCAAGAAATTGGTGAAACTATTCTTTGACGAAGATTGTTTATACTTTCTAAAAGTTCGTTTGAATAGTCTGTTACCAATTCGCCGAAGCCATTTGGATTTTCTGTCCATTCTTCAAGCCAAACTGACGGACGGATTTTCCACATAAGGCAATAATCTTCTAAGAGTGCGATTTCTTCGACTGTGAAACCAAAAAGCTGAGTTTTTAAAAGTCTTAATATTCTTTCAGTTTCAAAGCCTTTCACAAGAATATCTAAAAGGCATTTCAAAAATACGATTAATGGTTGTGTGTCAACGGGTTGACGATTATCGTGGAAGCAATCAATATCATATTTTCTGAATGCTGATGCTAAATCTTTTTTATAATTTTCTTCGTGACGGACAATAACAGCAATATCGCGATAACGAAGATTTTCTTTACGAACAAGTTTTTTGATTTCTGATGCTACCACACTACATTCATCAGTTTTTGTGCGACAAGGGATAACTGTGATTGCACTTGCATCTTCGTCATAGACATTATCATTATTTGCAAAGAAATTCTCTTCGAGAAAATTGAGTTCATCTTTTTTAAACTCTTTCTTTGCAAAAAGCACTTTTTCGGGTGCAATTTTTACACCAATTTTATTTGCGATTGCTTTAAGTTTTTTAATCTCAACCGTAGAATTATAGAAAAGTTCATATCTTTGGTTGTTTTTAGATGTATCGCAACAGAATGTTACAAACACATCTTCTGCTTGGCGCATAATTTCACTTAAAACGCTATATTCCTGACCTGAGAAGCCTGAGAAAGCATCAAAAAATACAACCTTATTCTTAAAATAATCAACTTCTGTCAACAAGTCAGCGAGCATATCAAGATGGAGTGTGCTATCATTGAATCTCTTTGACATCAAAGCATCATAGCAAGTGAATATAGAAGAAAGTTCAGAGATTTTTGAAGAGAAAGACACTTTGTTAACAGCTTCTGCACATTCTTCTAATTGTTCATTTGATATTTTACATTTCTTGATTTCACGGTGGAAATCGAGAATCTGATTTATAAGTTCAGGATGCTTTTTATAGCGACCAAACACATTGAGTTCATTTTCAAGGGCTTCGATTGCACGACTCATAAGTACTGCACGGACACCATCGTCAGCATTTTTTTTATCTAATTTGCCATATTGGGACAAAAGCCTTTCACCAAGTCGTGAAAAGCTTAAAATTTCAACATTATTTATTTTTTCGTTGCCTAAAAGTTCGAGCATTCCCCTTTCGGTTTCAAAAGAAAACTGCTCGGGTACAATAATAACGGCTTTGCCACTTATCTGTTTTGCAATTTCTGTTGCAAGGTTACGAATATATCGTGTTTTGCCACTACCTGTACGCCCTGTGATAATGTTGAGCATATTTTTTGCCCCTTTTATTTTAATTTGAAGAGTTTTGCACCGTGAGTATTAACTGTGCAAGTGAACTTATCTGTTACTTTTTTTACATCTTCTTTTGCCCATAAATCACGAAGAATGTATTCACCTGTTAAATCATATTTTGATAAATCAACTGTGATTTCAGCATTTTCAGGTGACACATTGAACACGGCGATTAATGGTTTATTATCTGAAGAAATTGCATTCCAAATAATTGTGTTTTCATCACGATAAACTTGTTTACCACCATGAGAATTTTGGTTCACATCAAGGACTTCTTCGTTAGTCATAAGAGAGAGAGTCCACTCGTCGTTATTTCGCATTTCGCCACCGAACATTAACGGTGAACGGAATATTGACCAAAGTGTCATCAATGTGATTTGTTCGTCTTTTGTAAATTGGGTGTATCTGTCTTGTGGTCCGTGACAAGTTCCATTTCTTGAAAGATTACCAAGTGGGAGCATATCGCAATCAGGCCAACATCCCTCACTCACATAAGGTGCCCATTTTTCGCATTTGTCGAACATTTCATAGAGCTTATCCCACCAGTCCCAGAAGTCACCTGTAAGACGCCACATATTAGCATATTCACACAAATGGTCGGCTACTGATAATTCAGCAGGTCCAGGAGAAAGGCTTAAAACTATATCACGACCTGTTTTGTCGATAGCTTTTCTTATCATTTCAACTTCTTCACGAGCTGAATATGGGTTATCCCATTTTCTGAATTCTGTAACGCAGATGTCATCTACTTTAACAAAGTCAATGCCCCATTTTGCGTACATATCGAAAATACTGTCATAATAAGCCTGTGCACCATCGCAAGTGTACATACCGTACATATCTGTATTCCAAGGGCAAACTGAAAAATGATGAGCAACCTGACGAGTTGTTTTATCCGTGCCTAAAATAGGGGTGTTCTGATGAACTGCCTGACGTGGAATACCACGCATTATATGAATACCGAATTTGAGCCCCATAGCGTGAATTTTGTCTGCAATAGGTTTAAAACCTTGTCCGTTTGCAGATGATGGAAAACGATTAACGGCTGGGATAAGTCGAGAATACTCGTCCATACAAAGTTCGGTGAAATTATTATAATCGTTATTTTTAGCTTTTGGCTCATACCATTGAATATCGCAGACAACATATTGCCAACCGTAATTTTTAAGGTATTTTGCCATATATTCTGCATTGCCTAAAAGCTGTTCTTCGTTAACGGCTGCACCATAGCAATCCCAACTATTCCACCCCATTGGTGGTGTTTTTGCAAATTTGTTTTTATCCATAAAAATCACCTTAATCAAAAATTACGCTCTTTTTCTTGCCTTTTTTATCGCGTGGATATTCACGAATTCTAGTAATGTATTCGCAGTTTACAATATCGCACTGACCGTTGCTGTTTTCGACTTCAAGCCAACCCTCATTACAAGATTTGATTATGCCTGTTATTTGAGACGAAGATATGCAAGTATAAATCAAACATTCTTTGCCAATGTATTTTTCAATAAGTGCTGTCATATTTGTCTTTCCCCTTTTCTTACGAAGATGTTTACGAATTACATTAGTATTTCTTTCACGAATCATTATAACGAAAAGTATAAATAATATGAAATAAATATACCACATTGAATCCATAAAACACACCTCCTAAATTCTTTAATATATTCTAACATTTTGTTGAGATTTTGTAAACAAAACAAAGTGTAAAAAAACGGACTTAGTGACGAATTTTAAGTGATATTTTTATATAGATTTTTTGTAAAAAAGTCCTTGACAACATTTATTATTTATGATAATATATACAAGCCCAATACGGAGAGATACCGAAGTGGTTATAACGGAACGGTCTTGAAAACCGTCGTACGGCAACGTACCGTGGGTTCGAATCCCACTCTCTCCGCCACTGCGGGTTGTATGTCAAATACAGCCCGCTTTTTAATTAAATAACGCTTAAACACGTTACACTTGCAGAAGTACTCAAGTTGGTGACGAGGCGCCCCTGCTAAGGGCGTAGGCCGGGAAACCGGTGCGAGAGTTCGAGTCTCTCCTTCTGCGCCAATAAAACCCATACATCATTTGATGTGTGGGTTTTATTCATTTTATGAAGAGAGACGAGAACTCTTTCGTCCATGTGCGACGGTTTGCAAAATTATAAAGGACAGTAGTTTTTGCCACTGTCCTTTTTTTGCCTTTATTCAAAATTAACTTGAATATTATTATCATCTGATGTGATGAAAATTTTGTTGATTGTTGTGCCGAGATTATCAATCATAATTGTTGAGACTTTGTCTTCGATATTGCGACGGATAACATTTCTAAGGTCACGGGCACCACGGACATTACCATCCATTTTTGAAACGATTGCAGATGGTGTGTTATCGTCGTAAATGAACTGAATGCCTTTATCTTTAAGCACTGTTTCGATTTCAGAGAGCATAAGAATTGCGATTTTCTTATAATCTTCTTCGTCGAGTGGGTTGAACACAACAATTTCGTCAACTCTGCCGATAAATTCAGGTCTTAAGAATTCATTAAGTGCTTTGAGCACCTTTTCTCTTGAAATGTCTTTATCTGTTTTGCCGAATCCTAATGATGTTTCTGATTTATGGCTGCCAGCATTTGATGTCATAATAATTACAGTATTTGCAAAGCTGACTGTTCTGCCGTGTGCGTCATTTGTTTTGCCTTCATCAAGAATTTGAAGAAGAATATTCATTACATCGGGGTGTGCTTTTTCAATTTCGTCAAAGAGAATGATTGAATATGGTTTTCTTCTCACCTTTTCAGTAAGTTGACCTGCTTCGTCATAGCCAACATATCCTGGAGGTGAGCCGATAAGACGAGAAACTGAATGTTTCTCCATAAACTCACTCATATCAAGACGGATAAGTGTTTCAGGTGTATCAAAAAGTTCCGTTGAAAGTTGTTTAACCAATTCAGTTTTACCAACACCTGTTGGACCTACAAAAATAAATGATGCAGGGCGTTTTTGAAGTGTCAACTGAATTCTGCTACGCTTAATTGCATTTGCAACAGCTTTAACAGCGTCATCCTGGCCAATAACTTTTTCCATAAGTCTATCTTCAAGACCTTTAAGACGGTTAATGTCACCTTCTACAACTTTAGTTGCAGGGATACCTGTCCAAAGATTAATAACTCTTGCCAAGTCGTCTTCTGTAACATTATTATCTTTTGCTTTTTCTTGAAGCTCTGGTGCTTTGCCCTCACAGACTGCAAGTTCGCCCTTTGTTTTATAAAGTTCTTCATAAACAGGGTTTAAGTCTTCGTCATTTTCAGGGTTTGCGATTTTTTCTTCAAGTGATTCAAGTTCTTTTTTGAGTTTTGCAATTTTCTTCTCGTTAATCTCGTTTTCGCTGATTGCTTTATTGCGAAGATTTGCACAAGTACAAGCTTCGTCCAAAAGGTCGATAGCTTTGTCAGGCAAGAATCTGTCTGTGATATATCTTTCAGAAAGAGTTACTGCTTTATATACAAGATTATCGCTGATTTGAACTCTGTGGAAAAGCTCATAATAGCCCTTTATACCAACAAGCATTTTATAGGTATCATCAATTGATGGTTCTTCGACTTTTATAGGTTGGAAACGACGCTCAAGAGCCGCATCTTTTTCAATATGCTTTCTGTATTCATTGAAAGTTGTTGCACCGATAACCTGAATTGCACCACGAGAAAGAGCAGGTTTCAAGATGTTTGCAGCATTCATTGAGCCTTCTGCATCACCTGTACCCACAAGGTTATGAACTTCGTCGATAAAAAGAATAATATTGCCTTCACTCTTTACTTCTTCAACAAGACCTTTGATTCTGCTTTCGAACTGACCACGGAACTGTGTGCCAGCAACAAGAGCAGTAAGGTCAAGAAGATGAATTTCTTTATCTATAAGTTTTGCTGGAACATTACCCTCTGCTATTCTTTGTGCCAAGCCTTCTGCAATTGCAGTTTTACCTACGCCTGGCTCACCGATAAGGCAAGGGTTATTCTTTGTTCTTCTGCACAAAATCTGCACAGCACGGGCAATTTCTGTGTCTCTACCGATAATTCTGTCAAGCTCGTTATTTCTTGCTTTCGCAGTCAAGTCGGTACAATACATAGAGAGCATTTTTCTCTTGTCGCCCTTATTCCCCTGCTTTTTCTTACTCTTTGGTGCATTTTTCTTGTCACCATTAAGGTCTTTGATATTTTCTTCAGGTACATCCATTGGCATCATACCAAGATTTTGCATAAATGGGAATGTTGATGCACCACCTAACTCAAAGCCTTCTTCACCCATACTATCCATCATTTGTTCCATCTGGGCTGTCATATCTTCAAGTTGGTCTTCGGTGATACCCATATTCTCCATCATCTGTTTGATGGGACCAATATTCATCTCCATCGCGCACTGGATGCAATAACCCTCATTTGTTGTTTTTTCGCCTTCCATCTTTGTTACAAAGATGACTGCGGGTCTTTGTTTGCATTTACAGCAAATCATATTTTTGTTCATTGTTTATTTATCCTTTTTCTTTGAGTTTTCGATAATCTGTTTAATTGCACTTGGAAGATAGCTGAAAAATGCAATAAATGTAAGCACAACTGCTACTACTACAAGTACAAACATAAGTGGTTCAGGAAGTGTATAGTTTGCAAGACCTTCGATATGTGTGATTGCACCAACTTCAGGACCGAAGCCGATAATTACAACCATAATCACATAGAATGCACAAGTTGCAAGCTTGCCCCAGATTTCTGCAGCACCAGGACGAGTGCCAAGTGCGATAAGCACAACGCTGCCCAAAATCATAATGATATCTTTTGCGATAAAGAGCAAGAACACCCAAGCAAATGCCTGCATTGATTCGCTCTCTGCTGCTTTGAACTGCAAGAAAAGTACGATTGCGATTGCAAAGATTGTAAGTTTATCTGCAACAGGGTCTAAAAGTTTACCTAAATTACTAACCTGATTGAATCTTCTTGCGATTTTGCCGTCGAACAAATCTGAAAGGCCTGAAAGTGCAAGCACGATGAGTGACCACCAGATATAGCCTTTATAATAAAGCACTGCAAAAACAGGGATTAAGCAAATTCTGATTACTGAAAGCAAGTTTGGAATTGTCAAGCAACCGTCAAAAATTTCATGTAAATTTTGTTTTAATGTCTTTTTTTCTTCACTCATAATTACACCTCATTACTTAATAATAAATTCTTTAAGAGAATCGATAAGTGGATTGATTTCATCAAGCAAACCTACCACAAAAGAATCATTTACTGCAACTGATAATTCACCATCTCCACCACCGAAGATAAAACGAAGTGCTGTGCAAATTACTATAACTACAAGCACACCTTTGATTGCGCCCAAGACACCACCAAGGCTTCTGTTAACTGATTTCACAAGTGGTATATCAAACAGTTTTGAAACAAGTTTTGCTACAAATTTCAAAGCTATCATCAGCACAACTGCTAATAAAATAAAGATGATTATTGTCAACGCGCCAACAACGATTGGCTCTGCAATTTTATCAACAAGGCTTTGTGCAAGATTTTGAGAATCGAATTTTTGTGATGAAATCTGTTCTTTAATTGTTGAGATTTCAACGCCTGCTGATGCTGCCAAGGATACTGCAAAATCAGGAATTGAGTCTAAAACTGCATTTGCTTTTTCTGTTACTGATAATGCATCAACATTTTCACTGATTTGCTCTTCAAGTGTAGCCACAATTTCTTTTTCAACAAATCCATCATAAACTGTTTGTGAAATCACAGGGCTTATCTGGAATGATAAGAAGATTGCTGCAACAACTGCAACAAGTTCTAATAATGTTCTAACAAAACCTTTTTTTGCTGCTGTTATTACATAAGCTGCAAAAATTGCAATAAGAATAACATCTAAAATTATTGACATATAAATCACCTCATAAATTAGTCTTTGTCTTTATTATCCCCTACTGATGAGTAAAGGGTAATTGCGTCGGACGAGTAAACATATGTATTTCTTGAACTGACGAGAACTTTTTGTGCGTCGGCATTCACTTCAGCACTGCCACAAGGTTTGCCTTTCATAGTGAATGTTTGTACATCACTACCGGTAAGTACTGAAACATATTTGCCATCAGTTGAAACTGATTTGACCATTCCGTCAATTTCTTGCGTAAAGAGTTCTTTACCTGATTTATTATAAACTTTGATTATTTTCTGAGTTGTACTTGAATATTTTGAGAGAACAAGAATTGCGCTGTTATTATCTGAAATAAAGAGTTGATAAGTTGTATTTACTGAAACATCAATTTTCTCTTTAACTTCGTCACCCTTTATAATTTCGCATACATTATTGCCCATCACCATTACTGTCTCATTTGAAAGGAATTTAACATTTGCTATTGCTGAATCTGTATATTCAAAGGTTGCAACAGGCTCGGTTTTATTCTTATTGAAAATATGAACCTTTGTATAAACAGAGCCATTATTTACGCCTAAAACTGCTACCACATAGTTTTTGCCGTTATCTGAAACATCGCAAGAAACGATATGCTCTTTTGCGCATTTCCAAGCAAAAACCTGTTCACGATTACTATTGAATACTGTCAACATACTTTCGGCATTATCGGCTCTTGTTGCGATTGCGACCGAGCCATCTTTGCCCATTTCACCTGTTAAGATTATATGGTCCATTTCTTTTTCATAGAGCACTCTTGTTTTTGACTGGACTCTGAATTTCTTTGCACCTTCATCAAAAAGAAGAATTCTACCACTGTTTGTGCTGATTACAGGATAATCATAATCATGGGCAATGTTTGAAAGTTCTTTTGCTGTTGAGTTTAAAACTTTAACATTGGAATCATAGACTAAAACCAAGTCTGAATTGGTGAGCCCAACATCGTCAATTTCGACACTGTTGACGCTATAAGGATAACCTTCACCAGTGCCCAATTTTGCCATTGCAGATGCAAAATAGTCACCTACGGTTGAAAATGTTACTCCACCAAACTGTGCAGCAGCAATTAAAATAAGCAACAATACAACAAGGATAATTGCAAGTAATTTCATTGTTTTCACACTTTTATTGCTGACACCTTTTTTTAATATTTTATTGAGTTTTATTGGCTTTTTCTTCTTTTTCTTTTGTGCCACTCAAATCACCACACATCAATAATAAACTTTATTGAGATATAATCCACATGCTTCTGCAGTTACACCTGCATTGTCACGATTTTTACTTTCTATAATTTGCGAAATGGTGCCTTTCTCAATTTTTCCGCGTTGAATATCAAGCAAAGTACCCACAATAATTCGCACCATATTATATAAAAATCCGTTACCTTTTACTCTGATTTCAACCAAGTCGCCATTTCTTGAAACAGAGCAATCATATATTTCACGGGTTTTATCTTGCACTTCACTACCTACACTACAAAAAGCAGAGAAATCGTGAGTTCCAATAAAAGATTTTGCTTCAATATTTAGCATTTCTACATCTAATTCATAAGGGTAAAACATCGCTTTGTTTTCATAGAAAGGGTTGCGATATCTTCCGTTATAAATCAAATAAACATATTCTTTGCCCTTGCTGTCATATCTTGCGTGGAAGTCATAATCCACCTCTTTGCAATCATAGACAGAGATTTCAGGTGGAAGATAAAAATTGAGTGCATCGGGAATTTTTTCTGTTGAAACACCACATTCTGTTCGCACATTACAACAGAACATATTAGCATGAACACCTGCGTCTGTGCGACTGCACCCTATTATGTTTTCATCTTTACCACTTATATTTTTAAAAGCATTACATAATTCTTGCTGAACGGTATTTCCGTTAGGTTGAATTTGCCAACCGTGAAAATTTGTTCCGTTATATCGCAAGACCAAAAGTAAATTCCGCATTGTATTCACCACAATAAATATTGAGTAAGATTATTGAAATAATCACTAAAATTACTGCTAAAAGACCAAGATAATCTCTTTTTGAGAATTTTAATGCATTCATTGTTGTTTTGCCTTGTCCTCCGTTATAACAACGGCAAGTCATCGCATTTGCCAACTCATAAGCACGTCTTATTGAGTTGAAAAGCAAAGGAATAAACAACGGGATAAGTGCTTTTGCACGTTTTATAATGCTACCCTGTTCAAAGTTTGCACCACGGCTTTTTTGTGCGCTCATAATTTTGTCAACTTCTTCAATGAGAGTTGGAATAAAGCGCAAAGCGATTGTCATTATCATTGTAATTGTGTGAAAATCAAGTCCGATTTTCTTGAATGGTGCAAAAATACGGTCAAGCCCGTTTGTAAGGGAAGTTGGGGATGTTGTATATGTGAGCATTGTGCTCATTACAATAAGTAATGATATTCTCAAAGCCATAAACACAGCAGTCAACACGCCACCACTTGTGATTTTGATTTTCCACACATCAACGAGCGTAATTCCACCGTCGTTATAAGCAATCTGCAAAATTGATGTGATAACAACAATCAAAATGATGGGTTTTAAGCCTTTTAAAACTGTTTTAAGTGGAATTTTTGAAATTGCTATTACCAATGCTGTTACTAGGAAACAAAATGCTAATGAAACAAAGTTATTTGAGAGAAAGACCATCACAATAAATGATGTAACAAACAACAATTTCATTCTTGGGTCAAGTTTGTGAACAACGGAATCCATTGGAAAATACTGACCGAGAGTGATATCTTTAATCATTGTTCACACTCCCCTCAAAAAGTCTTTTGAGTTCATTGTAACCCTGTTCAACTGTATAAACCTTTTCGCTGACAGGATAGCCCTTTTCACGAAGTTTTATGAACACTTCTGTGATTTGAGGAACTGAAAGACCTATTTCTTGAAGATGAGAACTATTCTCGAAAATCTCGTCAACTGTACCAGTTAAATCCACCTTTGCATCGTTCATAACAATAACTTTTGTAGCAAAACGAGCAACATCATCCATACTGTGAGATACGATTATAACAGTATTACCTGTTGTTTCACGATAGTTTTTAATAAGGTCTAAAATCTGCTCTCTGCCCATTGGGTCAAGGCCACTTGTCGGCTCGTCAAGAATGAGAATTTCAGGTTCCATTGAAATTACACCTGCAATGGCTACTCTTCTTTTTTCTCCGCCCGACAAGTCAAATGGTGATTTTGCGAGCATTTCATCAGGGATTCCAACATATTTTGCTGCTTTTCTTACACGTTCATCAATTTCTGTCACAGAGAGCCCCATATTTGTTGGGCCAAAAGCAATATCTTTGTAAACCGTGCTTTCAAAGAGCTGATATTCGGGATATTGGAAGCAAATACCAACTCTGAAACGAGTATCAAAAAGCTTTGATTTTGACTGATGAATGTTTTCACCATCAAGGAAAATCTTGCCATCAGTTGGCTTTAAAAGTCCGTTTAAATGTTGAACAAG
The DNA here is from genome assembly GCA_937898195.1 of uncultured Clostridia bacterium. Taxonomy (GTDB): domain Bacteria; phylum Bacillota; class Clostridia; order Oscillospirales; family Acutalibacteraceae; genus Fimenecus. The sequence continues at coordinate 23,358 of CALEJD010000112.1, forward strand.
TGTGCTTTTGCCAGACCCTGTATGACCGATTATTGCAACAAAGTCACCTTTTTCGATGTTTGTATTTATGTTATCAAGTGCGGTGATTTTGAAAGGAGTGCCCGCACCGTAGATATATGTTAAATTTTCTGTTTGCAAGTGGGACATTTTTTTACTGACCTTTCAATAAATCATCTATATTTTCGACTAATTCGTCGATACTTAACAAATCGTTTTTGAGTTTTATGCCATCTGCACGAAGCATATCTGCAAGTTGACAAGTCTGTGGCACATCAAGACCGATACTGCGAATTTTTTTTGCATCGGCAAAGACTTCTTTAGGTGTGCCGTCCATCAAAAGTCGGCTATCATCCATAACCACAATTCTGTCGGCTTCAACGGCTTCTTCCATATAATGAGTGATGAACACAACAGTAATTCCGAGTTCTCGATTAAGTCGCTTGATTGCATTCATAACATCACGACGACCAATCGGGTCGAGCATTGCTGTTGGCTCATCAAGGATAATACAACTAGGTTCCATAGCGATTATGCCTGCGATTGCAACACGTTGTTTCTGACCACCCGAAAGTTTATGTGGACCGTGCTTGCGGTATTCATACATACCCACAGTTTTAAGTGCGTTGTCAACTCGTCTGCGAATTTCTGTTGGCTCAATGCCCAAATTTTCAGGACCAAAAGCCACATCTTCTTCAACGATTGTTGCAACAATCTGGTTATCGGGGTTCTGAAAAACCACGCCAACTGTCTGTTTTATTTTTATGTCGTCTTCTTCATTAATTGTATCCATTCCGTCAACCAAGACTCTTCCTTTTTCGGGAAGTAAAAGTCCATTAGCAAGCTTTGCCAACGTGCTCTTGCCTGAGCCGTTATGACCAAGAATTGCCACAAACTCACCTTTGTCAATTGATAAAGAGAAATCTTTGACAGCGGGTGCTAAAACTACACCTTCTTCGTCACTTTCATAACGAAATGTTACGTTTTCAAATTTAATAATTGCCATTAATTACTTACTCCAAATAGCACTTGCTCCGCAAGGAAGTACAAGTCCGTTTTCAGTAGCGCGAAGTCCGATTTCGCTACCTGTAACCTGACCACCAAAGCGTGTTTTCACAACTGCGCCTAAAATATATTCCATAACTGAAGGACTAAGTCCTGTTGTATATGAGTTTATAAGCATCATAAGTGGGTCATCTGATAACACCTGACTGCAAAGTTCAACAAATTCATAAACTTCGTTTTCAAGTTTCCAGACTTCACCACCTGGTCCTCTGCCATAAGATGGTGGGTCCATAATAATGATGTCATATTTATTGCCACGACGGATTTCACGTTGAACAAATTTAATGCAATCGTCAACAATCCATCTTACCGGTTTATCAGCAACACCAGAACTTACAGCATTTTCTTTTGCCCAAAGCGTCATACCCTTTGACGCGTCAACGTGGCACACAGAAGCGCCTGCTTTAAGTGCTGATATTGTTGCGCCACCTGTATAAGCAAAGAGATTTAACACTTTAACTTCACGGTTTGCGTTTTTAATCACTTCTGCAACTCTATCCCAGTTTGTTGCTTGTTCAGGGAAAAGACCTGTATGCTTAAATCCCATAGTTTTAATATTGAATGTTAAGTCACGGTAGTTAATTGTCCAGAAATCAGGAATTTTATTTCTGATTTCCCACTGACCACCACCTGAATTTGAACGATGATAGACAGCGTCCGCTTTTTTCCAAAGTGGATTTTTCTTTTCTGTTTTCCAGATTACCTGTGGGTCAGGACGAATAAGAGTGATGTTACCCCATCTTTCAAGTCGTTCACCACAAGAACAATCTATCAATTCATAATCTTTCCAATTATCTGCTACTCTCATTACACTAATCTTTCCCCAATTACTGATGCAACTGTTTCACCAAGTTCTTTAATCTGTTCGTAGTCTTTGCCTTCAAGCATTACACGGATAAGTGGCTCTGTGCCTGAAATTCGAACAAGAATTCGACCTTCGTCGCCCAGTTTTTCTTCGACTTTTTTAATTGCGTTTTGTACTTCTTTATCTTTGTTAAACTGCGCTTTACCAAATTTTGAAACTCGCACATTAATAAGCACTTGTGGATAAACTTCCATTTCGTCGGCAAGGTCTTTAAGAGTTTTGCCAGTATCTTTCACAACTGCTAAAAGTTGAATAGCAGAGAGTTGACCGTCACCTGTTGTTGCATATTTCAAAAAGATAATATGACCTGACTGCTCACCACCGATGCTATATCCATTTTCAACCATATTTTCAAGGACATAGCGGTCACCAACATTTGTTTTTTCACATTTGATTCCGTTTTCTTCGCAGAATTTGAAGAATCCCATATTACTCATAACAGTAACAACGGCTGTATCTTTTTTGAGTTTGCCCAATTCTTTCATATGCTTTGCGCAAACTGCGATACACCTGTCCCCGTCAACAACTGCGCCTGTATGGTCAACTGCAAGCATTCTGTCAGCATCACCATCAAATGCAAACCCTAAATCACAACCATTCTCAACGACAACTTTCTGCAAGTTTTCAAGGTGAGTTGAGCCACAGTCTTTATTGATATTTACACCGTCTGGCTTATCACTAATAACAACTACTTCTGCACCAAGACGAGTGAAAACTTCTTCTGCTGATACACTTGAAGAACCATTTGCACAGTCAAGAGCTATTTTATAACCCTTGAAGCTCATATTTGTTGCAGAGAGAAGATGCTCAATATAATCATTAATAGCATCTGCTTTTCTTTTTGCTTTGCCTACTCCACCACCGATTGGTGTTGGAATTGGGGTAGCGTTATCAAGAATAATTGCTTCAATTTCATTTTCAAGTGCGTCGGGCAATTTATAACCATTTGACTGAAAAATCTTAATTCCGTTATATTCACAAGGGTTATGTGATGCAGAAATCATAATACCCGCATCATAGCCATATTCTTTCACAAGATATGCAACCGCTGGAGTTGGCACAACACCCAATTTCAAAACGTCTGCGCCCACTGAACAAAGACCTGCTGTGATTGCATTTTCAAGCATCTGTGAAGATGCACGAGTGTCAAGTCCGATAAGAACTTTTGGTTTTTTACCATTTAAATTTTTAGTTAATACCATAGCAGCAGCTCTGCCTATTTGCATTGATAATTCACAGGTAAGTTCTGTATTTGCGACACCACGAGCGCCGTCTGTACCAAAAAGTCTACCCATTATAAAAGCTCCTTAAAAAAGTGATGTTTGTGAGTTTTTCTTATCTGTTTCGTTAAATTTAAAGCCTAAATGCTCATAAGCCAATGGTGTTGCAACTCTTCCCCTTGGTGTTTTTGCAAGGAAACCGATTTGCATTAGATATGGCTCATAAACATCTTCGATTGTAACTGCTTCTTCGCCGATTGTTGCTGCGAGAGTTTCAAGTCCCACAGGCCCACCGTTGAAGTTCTTAATCATTGTTGTAAGCATAAGACGGTCAATATTATCAAGACCGATTTCGTCAATTTCCATTCTACCGAGAGCAATTTTTGCGTTATCTTCGCTGATTACGCCATTGCTCATAACCTGTGCAAAGTCACGGGCACGCTTTAAAAGTCTGTTTGCGATTCTTGGTGTGCCACGAGAGCGAGATGCAATTTCAAGTGCACCACCGTCGTCAGTAAAAATATCAAGAATGCCTGCACTACGCTTAACAATCTGTGACAATTCTTCAGGTGTATAAAGTTCAAGTCTTAAAATAACACCGAAGCGGTCACGAAGTGGTGCTGTGAGCTGACCTGCACGAGTTGTTGCACCAACAAGTGTAAATCTTGGCAAGTCAAGACGAATTGAGCGAGCTGATGGACCTTTGCCGATAATAATATCAAGAGCATTATCTTCCATAGCGGGATACAGCACTTCTTCAACTGCACGGGACAAACGGTGGATTTCGTCAATGAAAAGCACGTCGCCGTCATTAAGGTTTGTAAGCAATGCCGCAAGGTCACCGGGCTTTTCAATGGCAGGGCCTGATGTTACTCGAATTTGTACACCCATCTCGTTTGCGATAATACCTGCAAGAGTAGTTTTGCCAAGTCCCGGAGGTCCATACAACAGCACGTGGTCAAGTGTGTCACCACGATTTTTAGCTGCTTCAATATATATTTTTAAATTTTCTTTTGCTTTTTCCTGACCGATATATTCTGTCAAAGTTTTAGGACGAAGTGAGATTTCAATGTCTCTGTCCGTTTCTGTAAAATCAGGAGTAATTATTCTGTTTTCATCTTGAAAATCCATCATTTTTATCTCCCTATCATAAGTTTGAGTGCTTGTTTGATAATCTCTTCAACAGACAAGTTGCTATCAATTTTGCTGACTGCTACAGAAGCATCTGTTTGTGAATAGCCAAGCATTTCAAGTGCTGCAACTGCTTCGGCTGTGTTTGAATTTTCCATTGTGGCACTCACATTTGAAATATCAAAGTCGTCATTTGAAACTGTATCAAGTTTGCCCACTTTATCTTTTAATTCCATAACAATTCTCTGTGCAAGTTTTGGTCCAACGCCGTTTGCTTTTGTAAGGGCTTTGTGGTCACCTGCTGCGATGCTTAAAATCACTTTATCTGATGACATTTCCGAAAGAATAGCGAGAGCCATTTTAGGACCAACGCCATTAACGGTTATAAGCATTTTAAAGCAATCCATTTCAGTTTTGTCATAGAAACCAAAAAGCTCAATTGCATCTTCACGGACATTCATATAAGTGTAAAGAGTAACCTTTGCACCCATTGATGCACATTTTTGTGATGTTGTTAAAGTTGTTATGCAATGAAATGCAACTCCGTTAACGTCAATGGCAACCATTGATGTGTCAAATGCAACCACATTGCCTGTTACTGAATAAATCATAATATTTTCCCTTTATTTAATATTTCTTAATCTTCCCATAAGTGAGCCACTTGCGTGAGCGTGGCAGATTGCCATTGCGAGAGCGTCGGCAGTATCGTCGGGCTTTGGAATTTTTTCAAGTTTTAGAATAACTCTTGTCATTTCTTGCACTTGCTTTTTCTCGGCACGACCATAACCTACAACACTCTGTTTTACTTGAAGTGGTGTGTATTCAAAAATATCGAGCCCGTTTTTCTGCGCTGCAAGGTTGATAACTCCCCTTGCTTGGGCTACGTCAATAACCGTTTTTGCATTGGTATTATAGAAAAGCTTTTCGATAGCCAAAGCATCGGGTTCATATTTATTTATAATGTCTTGTATTCCGTCATACACAGTTTCAAGACGCTCATTAAAGGGTGTTTTTGCCTCGGTTGTAACTGCGCCATAAGCCAACACCTGAAAGCGATTTGCTGTGTAATCGATTACTCCCCAACCCACTATTGCATAGCCCGGGTCGATGCCTAAAATCACCATGACATACTACCTCACTATATAATCGATTAATTATAACATATTACATTATAAATGGCAAGAAAAAAGGGACTTAAAAAGTCCCTTTTTACATATAATTTTCAGTTTGTTAACAAATTAAATTTACCAATCCAAATCCACATAAATATTTGTTTCACTATTTTCTATAACAATATTATCTTTTATAGATTCTGGAATTATCACAGTGCAAATTGTATTATTCAAAACCTTTTCAATCAACTCTTTTTCTAAAACAAAACTATACACAAAATTATATCCTGCTCTTCGCTCAACAGTTCCATTGGTGTATAAAAATTGCGATTTATACTTGCCATGCAACATATTCAATGCAGTTTCCAAAGGCATATCTTTCAAAATAGAAACTGCATATCTATCTTTCAACAGCACAGATTGAACACTTAAAGGATAAATAACATCTGCTTTACTAACAACTATTATTGTTTTATCAGGAATGATAATTTTTGATAAAAATAAGAACTTGTTAGTAACAATTACATTATCACTGATTTGAAAAGTTTCAAAATACGGATAAAAAAGATATAAAAGTGATATTAAAACAACACCAAAGAAAATAGAACACTCAATAAAAGCATTTATAAACAAAGCAATTACGCCCATTATACAAAGTATACCAATAAGCATTAGTGGTAATGAATAATTTCTTAATCTAATTTTACCATATCGTCTTTTTTTCATGACTATACTCCAAAAAATATCAACTATAGTTAAAATATAACATTTTGCTATTGTTTTGTCAATAAACAAGAACGGGACGATGTGGGCATCGTCACCTACAAAGATGACACAAAAAGAAAAAGGGCAATTTTGAATCGCCCTTTTAGTGTTATTTTTTATTGTTTTTATCTCTTTCACGAACAACGAATCTTGTTGGTGTGCCTTCGAGGCCGAAAACTTCGCGGATTTGGTTATCAATGTATCTTTGATAACTGTAATGGAACAAGTCTTTATTATTAACAAAGCACACGAATGTTGGTGGTCGTGTGGATGCCTGAGTCATATAATAAATCTTGAGTCGTTTACCCTTATCTGACGGTGGTTGCACGCGAGCAGTTGCGTTTGCAAGCACATCATTAAGCTTACCTGTTGAAATGCGCATTGCATTTTGTGTATCAACAAATTTAATAAGTTCGAAAAGTCTATCAAGTCTTTGACCTGTTTTAGCAGAAATAAAGATAATTGGCGCATAACTCATAAATGAGAAATCATTCATAAGTTTTTTGCGATATTTATCCATTGTCTGACCGTCTTTTTCGACTAAATCCCACTTATTAACTGCGATAATACAAGCCTTACCCAACTCGTGAGCAATACCTGCAACCTTTGAATCCTGTTCTGTAAAACCTTCAACGGCATCAATCATAATAACGCAGACATCTGCTCTTTCAACTGCCATTTGAGCACGGATTACAGAATACTTTTCAATCTGGTCTTCAACCTTGCTCTTACGGCGAAGCCCTGCAGTATCAATAAACATAAATGAGCCGAATTTATTATCGATATAAGTATCGGTTGCGTCTCTTGTTGTGCCTGCAATATTTGAAACGATTACTCGTTCTTCGCCTGCAATTTTGTTGATGAGTGAAGATTTGCCTGCATTTGGCTTGCCGATAACGGCAACTTTTACAGTTTCGCTTTCGTCTTCTGTTCCTGCATCGTCTGGTAAATATTCAAGAATTTTATCAAGCAAGTCACCTGTTCCGTGGCCGTGAGCTGCTGACACTTGAATCGGGTCACCAAGACCTAAATTATAGAACTCATAAAACTCTGCAGGCGGTTCACCCAAAGAGTCTGATTTATTAACACACAAGATAATGGGTTTATTGCTCTTAATAAGCATTGTGGCAACTTCTTCGTCAGTAGCCACAACACCTGTTCTGACATCAGTTACGAACACAATAACATCTGCGCTATCAATGGCAAGCTGTGCCTGACGACGCATTTGTGACAAGATAATATCGTCTGAATATGGCTCGATACCACCTGTATCGATAAGCAACATCTGATGGCCAAGCCATTCGCAATCACCATAGATTCTATCACGAGTTACACCCGGTGTATCATCAACGATTGAAAGTCTTTTACCAATCAATTTATTAAAAAGTGTGCTTTTGCCAACATTGGGACGACCAACGATTGCAATAACGGGTTTTGCCATTATTTCACCCCCAGAATATCTCTTAAAAGTTGACCACCGCCACCGTTAGTCAACACTATTTTCACATTTAATTTGCTTTCTAATTCTTCGACGGTCATATCGTCAAGGAACTTATTTTTATTTTCGGTATGATTTGTATAGTCACTTATCATTGAACTTGGCAATAACAAATATTCACCTAAGTCAATATTTTTAAGTTGCTCATACAAGTCAATGCCTGTTATAAGACCCGAAACTGTTATAGTTTCACCGAAAAAGTTATTTATTATTTTTTGAACACCAATTTCTATGCCATATTTTTCTTCTGCTTTCTTACAAAGGTCGCACAAATATGGATAAAAATCAACGCCTGTTGCCAAGGTTACTTTTTTATTAGTTGGTTTTTCTGAAATATAATCCAACTCGTCAAGAAAATCATCATAGAATGAACGGACTAGACCAACACCATTATCAAGTTGTGGATAGTCGTCATAATAATCTGCATTCGGCAAATCTCTTTCTGCTTTAATAAAAAATTCGTCAGCAGGATAGCAAAGACCTACACCAAATTCTTTACGGAATTTTTGAGAGTATTCTTCGATTATATCGATGGTTTCCCCTGCTGTTTGTTTATTATATGGTTCGAGTTTTGGGAGACCGTCACGGAATTTTGTAAGTCCCACAGGTACTGCTGCGATGCTTTGAACTGATGGATACAATGCAGAGAGTTGCTCGATACTATAACGCAACTCATCACCGTCGTTAATACCCGGACAAAGCACAAGCTGAGTATTCATTTGAATTCCTGCATCGGCTAATCTCTTGATTATCTCAAGACTTTTACCTGCATTTTTATTTTTCATCATCTGCACACGAAGTTCAGGATTCATTGTATGAACTGAAATATTCACGGGACTTATGTGCATCTTGATTATTCTCTCAATTTCGTGCTCTGAAATATTGGTGAGAGTTATATAATTACCGAAAAGAAAAGACAAACGGCTATCGTCATCCTTAAAATAAAGACTTTCACGCAATCCTTTTGGTAATTGGTCGATAAAACAGAAAATGCATTTATTCTTGCAATGCTGTTGTTTATCCATCAGATATGTCTCAAATTCGAGACCACAATCGGCAGATTTTGTTTTAATAACTTTAAATTTTCCATCAATACACTTGAAAGTTAAAGTGAGATTTTGTTCTGTCATATAAAAATCATAATCAAGCACGTCTAAAATATCGTTGCCATTGATTTTTAAAAGTTCATCCTCTGCTTTAATGCCTTTTAATTCACAGATTGAATTCTTTTTTACACTACTGATTTTTACTGCCACAAAACTCACCTACTTTTCAAACTATTTTTAAGCAAGACTAAAAGGCGGAGAGAAATCGTTCTTTCCGCCTTGCATTAATCAATAAAGAAAATTAAGCTTCTTCTTTAAGAGCAACAACTTGTCTACCCTTATACTGTCCGCATTCACCGCAAACTCTGTGTGGTCTTTTGTAACCGCCGCAATTTGGGCACTTAACAAGCTCAGGAGCTGTCATCTTCCATACGTTTGAACGTCTCTTGTCTCTTCTTGTTTTTGAAACTCTTCTCTTAGGTACTGCCATGTGGGGCACCTCCCTTTAATATTTTGAAATATAAATTTAACTAATCTTCAAGCAACTGTAATAAAGCTGCCATTCGTGGGTCAATATCTTTTTTGCAATCACATTTGCCTTCATTAAGATTTTTACCACATTTTGCGCAAAGCCCTTTGCAATCTTCATCACACAGAAAACTAATCGGCAATGAAAAAATGATATCTTCACAAACAAGTGAATCTAAATCAAGCAACGAATTTTCAACGATTATATAGTCGTCATTTTCGTCATTCTCAAGGCTTTTTGCAAGTAAATGCTCGAATTCAATTTCGAAGTCTTTCTTGAAGTCTTCGGCACATCGACTGCAAACCACGGTTGCTGAAAACTTAGCTTTTCCTGACAACGACACAATTCCGGTGTTATTCTCGATTTTACCACTAACCGCAATACCCGGCGCGTCAAGTGAAATATCATCAGAAAGAGAGTATTCAGGTTCAAAAGAAAAGTCGAATTCCTTTTTTGAGCCTTCAAGATTAAATATCTGTTCAAGTTGAATTTGCATTGCATTCACCTTTCACTGTGAATAACTGTTACTTATTCACCCGAATTATTATATATGTATATTTCGTTTTTGTCAACAATAAAAATCAAAATATTTTAGTAAAAATGCAGAAAAACGGCGAGGAATTAACCCCGCCGTGTCCTATTTTTAATTAGTTGATTTTTGCACAATATTCAAACATTGCTTCTGGAAGTTCTTCCATCTCACTTGAAATTGTGAATGTGAACTTTGTATCAGAAATTTTTGAAAGTTCGTCAACTTTTTTAAGGAATGAGCTGAGTGCTTCGCCTGTTCTTTCTTTGTCTTCAGCAATTCTGTAAGTTGCGTCAACAAAGATATCTGTAATATCGTGGTCACCTGCACAGATGCCACTCAAAAAGCCGTAGAATGCATCATAGCCCTTGATTGCAAAAGTATCTGCTGCAACAAGTCTTGCACGATAGTTTACATCGTATGTAAGCTTTGTTTCTTTTTCAACGCATACAACGTTACCGCTGGATACGTGAACTGCATCATTAACTTTTTCTACGAGTACTTTAGTTTTTCCTGTTCCTTTTTTACCGATAATAAGAGAAATCATATTATCTCCTCCTA
>CALEJD010000113.1 GCA_937898195.1 uncultured Clostridia bacterium
CTACTGTAGAATCCTATAAAGTAGGATGTGGTAAGACAACATCTACTGTAGAATCCTATAAAGTAGGATGTGGTAAGACAACATCTACTGTAGAATCTTATAAAGTAGGTTGCGGTAAGAACAACAAGACCATTGAGGGTTACAACCTAGGATGCGGCAAGACTAATAAGACCATTGAGGGTTACAGTCTTGGATGCGGTAAGACTAACAAGACCATTGAGGGTTATCAATTAAGTTGTAATCTCAAGGAATCAGCCGGAACAAAAGTTTTAACGTGTACGTTATCTGAATCCGACGATTCAGGAAAAGATACAACTCCTACACCGGGAACAACGCCTACTCCGGATACGGTACCTACTCCATCTACGACAACTCCGGACACGGAAGATATAAAGCCTGCTCCAAGTACAACTCCAGAGCAGGAAGAACCGGAAGAATCTTACATAGATGAATTTGATTTTAAAGTGGATTGTAAAATGGAAGAGGACGGAGCTTATGTTAAGATAATTCCAAATAATCCGGATATTCTTGATGATAGACCTTATTCTTGGGATAATTGCACGACGTGGACAGACAGTGATGAGTGTGTTTTTGCTAAAACCGGGTTATATTATATCTCTATTAAAAATCAGGATGGCGACACTCGTACCAAGAAATTAGAGATTGATTTAGAAAAAAAGACCTTTGCAACAATTAGCGATTATGTGGCATCCCTGGACGATAACAAGGAAATTGAAACAATGGTTCAGGATAATGTAACAAAAGAAGTTCCGGAAGAAGATAATAAAGATGATAATAAAAAATCATCTTCTGTCGGTAAAACAATTGCATTGATTGTTGTGCCAGTACTTCTCATCGGCGGCGGTGTTCTTTTATTTTTCTTTTTACATAGTGGTGGTGGTTCAGCACAGCTTCTGGATGAAAATGGAAAATCTATTGCAAAAGTAAAGATGAAAAAGAAAAAAAACGGAAATAATATATATTTTGAAGTACAGATAAGCGATAAGATTCTGATGTTATATGAAAACTTTAGCATTACACCTGCTTCCGGCATATTAAATAAATATGTTGGCTATACTTTGAAGGTGAGAAGCTCACAGGGTAATATTGATACAGAAATTTCGGAAAAAATAGAAATTGAATTTTAAATGATGCAAAACATACAAATATATAAGGTGGTTTTATTCAGTTCACCTTATATATTTTGTATGTTTTTTACATATTTAACGAAAGGTTGACAATTTTCGACATTTATAGTACAGTAAGTAAAAATCAAATTTGTCAATCATATACAGCCGCTTTCCCCTTTTACACATTGATTTTTTGGCTTTATATGTTTGGAAATTTGATTTTTTGCGTTTATTTGCCTTATTTTGAGCGTTTTTATATCTAGACAAGGAAAATATCAAAAAACTATTTTAAATGGCAAAATAAGCCAAATTTGAGACTTGATTTATTGAGTACGTGCTGCATCCGCAGCACTGTAGATTGATTTGACAAAATGGGAGAGCTTCTATAAAATAGAATTACATCATAAAATAAATGGGATATGTGACAGCTCGATGGCTTCCATATCCCATCCTTTTTATAAAAAATTTTGATTTTTTAGATTGTTAAAAAACTTGTAAATACAAGGGTTTCAGAAATCGTCATCTTGGCCAAACTGACTGATTTAACAATCAGGAAGTTTGGCAGTTGTCGATTTCTTTCTGCAGGCTTTCCCGGTTATGTTTGGCTTTTATATAAAATTCAAAAGCACTCCGGCGCCGGCTTTGATAATCTTCCTGATTCAGCATATCCGGCGCAGATGCATCTAATTTTTTCACTGCGTCATACCAAAAAGCTTCTTCATCACGCAGCTTCGATGACACGAGGTATTTATTAAACAAAAGAGAAATCTCTTTATACTCTTCATCTGAAATTTCTTCCAGATGCTCCGCAGACATACAAAATATATTGTTAAATAAAAAGTATAAATCAGACAGTGATATTTTTATATCACGGTTTTTCTTTGGTTCATATTCCGGAAGATTTTCAAAAGGTTCCATAAATTCTCCTTTTGTGGAAAAAATTCGGGGGGAGTAATGCTTGACAAATAGTTTTCCACATATTATAGTGTTTTTATAGTTAAATTATACAAGATTTAGTAATTTTTTCAGATAAACAAATAAGACAATGAATAAGCAAATCGGTAACGGTATTGGCGTACCTTGCTAGATGCAATCGGAACTTGCACAAAGCTTCAACTTCATTACTATCATCGTCTTATACGAAGTTCAATTAATTGAATTAATTGATTTCAGTATAACGAAAGATAATCCGGATGTCAAGGCTAGTGTGTGTAAAATCATAGCCTTATTTTTTTAATTTTTTGTACAAAAATGACAAGAAGGATTGAAGAACTGATGAGCAAAATAAGTAATGATGTAATCAAAAACTTCATAAAACAAAATCCAACTTCTAAAGAAATTGACTTTCTTCTTTATTTGGCACGCTATCAGGATGCTGACGGTATTTGCCGTGGTATCTATTACAAGGATGTTATGGAAGCCATAGACTGTTGTAAACAATCATTTTATTCTATAAAAAAATCCCTAGAAAATAAAGGAATCATTAAAATTGAACGTGAATCTAACATTGATTATGATATTGCAATTATTGGTAATCAGGATAACTGGCAAAATGGCTATTTGAACGCACGTAAACCGGTTCTTCATACGCAGGACTTCAAGGAACTGCCTGCAGGTGCCAAGATGATTGCTATGGATTTAATTATAATTACTGACTCAAATGGTGGTGTCTGGGATATTAGTAAGGATAAATTTTACGAGAGATATATGAATTTTCTTCCGTTTAAAATCAAGAAAAAGACATTACGAGAATATATCCGGTTGCTTCGAGGTGGAATCAAGTGGGATGAAGCAAAAAAAATTAAGAAACCAGACAAAAATAAAGGTATTCTTATTTTTAAAGTAGCGTATAACAAAGAAAGAGATTTAAAGTTTTGCATATTAAAAAGGCATCTTAAAAATGCTGAAAGACCGGAAAAACTTAAAACAGATAATGAGGTGTGGACAGAACATTTTGTAGCAACTTTATGCCGGAGAAATAAAATAAATACCGGGCATAAAAATGTGCGCGATACTGCAGACCTTATTATGCAGTACCAAGATGGTGCAAGGCAACAAGGAAAGTCTATATGCCGGGTATTAATACGTGCTTTTAATAATGCGTTGGAAAGACTGCAAAAAAATATTATCAACCCTAAATTAATACATAAATATGTTCGTTATGAGCTGTACAGCGAACCAATAACATTCTAATCAGTTTCATAAATTCAAAGATAGCCTGTTTTATTAAATGGGTTATTTGTCGTTCTCTAAAAATCCCCAAATTCAGTTAAATAAGTAAAAATTCATTCAGGAACCAAGAACGGCTATCATATTGTGGAAAAGTCGGTCTAATTTTACGGACATTTTTATTTGACTTTTCTAATTTTGCAGACAGGAAATTTTTCAAAGGTCTATTTCAACAGATTTTGAAAAAAATTTAATTCTATTTTTACTGACTTCAAAATTCCGGAAAATCAAGTAAATAAAGGCATTTCAAGCCATAATATATTATCCCTATTTCTATATCCTTCCTTGTTTTATATCCAACCTTATTTCATCCATAACTACATATATTTACGTTATTTTATCAATCTACATACCTATAATTTCTCTGTTTCCCTAAATTTAATTCATATATATTTCAAAATATTTTATGTTCCCGGATGGGAACAAATAAAAATTAATCAAGGATAATCAAGTCTCACCGTGAGACTTTTTTACACGAAAGATATTAAATAGATATTGACTTAATTACAAAATTATGTTACTATATAAGAGTAAAAAAAAAAGTCCTGGTATCAGGCAGAAAGGATTTTATTTTATGATGAATCAGACGAAGGAAAAAAAGAGAAAAGCAAAGGCAATAATTGCTATGGTCAACGACAAAGGTGGATGCGGTAAAAGTACATCAACATTTCATATTGCCGGAGAATTAGCCAAAAGGGGAAGAAAGGTGCTTGCGGTGGATGCCGACAAGCAACGTAATCTTACTACTTTTCTATTGGGAGAAGAAGAAAGCCAGTATGATGAAGATAATGACGGCACATTATTAGACATAATGCTTGGTAAAGAACAAATTGAAAATGTAATTAAGAAAAATTACATAAAAGTAGGAAATGCAAAACCTCAATATATGGGTATTGATGTGATTCCGGCAGATGCGGAACTGGAAAAGCAGGAAATTTATTTTCCTTTACTTAAAGATAAGGATTTATCAGGCATCTTTGATGATTTAGATTATGATTATATTATTATAGACTGTCCACCATCAAATACTATGGTAGAACATTTTATACTGGAGCAATGGGCCACACACGTATTAATTCCAATGAGTAGTGACATATCATCTGTTATGGGTATGGGTGACCTTATCAAGAAGATAGATGCGGCCAGAAAACATAATCCGGAGTTGAAAATAATAGGGGCTTTTTATTCAATGTTTTTGCCAATGCGAAATAAATCAAAAAAATATTTCAAAGCGATGGAGCGCCGATTTTCCAATCTTTTTATAGAGAGTTATATTCCTTTTTTAGAGGATGTGACAACCTCATTGGAAGATGAAGGGCGACCGCTTGCATTTTATCGTAAGAGCGGAGCTTGTAAATATGTGGAAGAACTTACATCACAAATTTTAAAGAGATTATAGGGGGATTGGCATATGGCGCGTAAAAATTTTGTGGATAGATTTGATGAAGTGGCAAAGATATCTGAAACAAGAATATTAGAATATATGGTAGTAGCAGATAATGACTTAGTGGATTATCCGGAAAACAATGAAGATGTTTCTTATACAGAAGATTTGGAAATTTCGATGAAAGAGAATGGATTCACAGACCCAATTGAAATCACTGATTATAATATGCCTAGAGGCAAATGGATGATTTTAAGTGGCCATCGAAGAAGAGTTGCAGGAAAAAAAGTAGGCTATAAAGAATATCCGGCTATTATAAAACATTTTAGTAATAAAAGTGAATTTAAAAATTATATTCTTATGAGTAATTCTTATCGTAATGCAGAAAATGACCCATTTTTATATACAAAAAGATATAAGATGCACGAAGAATATTTAAAGGAAATAAATTTTTCCGGAGACAAGGCCACAGAAATCGGAAAAAGAATGGGAATGTCCAGAGCAACCGCATTAAGATATAATCAGATGAATAAAGTAATTATTCCGGTATGGGATTTGGTCAGAAATAGACAGGTGGGAATGTCAAACGTCTTATTTATGTCTGCTTATGAATTGGATGAGCAGGAAGAAATATATGATATGATGATGAAATGCATCGAAGCCGGTGAAAAATTAAATGAGGAAATGTGTAAGCATATTAAAGATAGGTATGATAATAAAAAATCCGGAATAGATACGGAACAAATACCAGGACAAATTAATATTAATAAATTGGATGAAGGAGCTTATCTTCCTGATGCGGAATATCACCCGGAACAAGAAAATATATCAGAACCGGATATTACACCGGAACCGGCAACAAAGGTAATAAGTAATGTGGTTGATAGACCGGTAAAGGAAGAAAAAAAATCAACGGAACCGGTTCAAAACGTAAAGGAAGAAACATTTTTCCATTACCTTAATAAAGTTGATGAATATTTGACAAGCGATTATAGAGTATCATCCAAAGAAAATGCTGTGAGGATGATGACCAGTTTAAAGAATATGATTATAGAATCAATCGAAGAAATAAAAAGCATCAGTAAAAAATACGATTTGGAAAAAATGTTGGATAATGATTTGAAAGACATTAGTTGTATTTTGGATGATAAAAATAAATAAAAGGAAAAGTCTCACGGTGAGACCTCTGTCTTACTGTGAGACTAAGGAAAAACATATGCAAAATGTTAAAAAAAGAAAAATAGGAAAAAAAACAACTTTTCAAGTTACTGAAAATCAAAAACAATTTACTGTGAGTCAGGCAGCTGCTTTAGAAATACCGGAAGCGGCACTTGTAAGAGGTTTAATCAGATATCACAAGGAAAGAGAAAGGTAGAAGATTATGTATATAGATAAAGCAAATGTTCACGCAGTATGTTTCAGAAATGAAGATGATAAAAAGAAGGATACAGATAAAACCATATATGGAACATTGTCTGTATCGGTTAAGGTAGGGGAAGAAAATGGAATACCTAAATATGAAAGTGATATTTATAAGGCATATTTTGTTGGTGGAGCATATAGTAAAGCCAGAACTCTTCAAAATAAGCAGAAAATTAAAATAAATAAAATGACTATACGAAATAGATATGTACAGGAAAAGGGGAAAAATTATGTGTCTGTAACTGTTTATGATTTTGATTTATTAGGAGTTTAATATGCAAAGAAATAGAAAAAAACTATATCCTGCGGTTATTATAGTGACTTTGCCGGATGAATTAAAAGAATATTTAAGCAAGTTGTCAGCAGAATCCGGAAAAGCGGAAAATGCTATTATCCGGGAATACATTAAAGAACTGCAGAACGGTGAAATAAATATAAAAGATTTGGAAAGGTATTGTTATTAAGAAAATTTGATATGAAAAAGAAAGATTATTTAAATGAAATAAGTGATTTTATGAGTTATGGTTTTATTATAATAGTAGCTACACTAATTGGATTAACATTATACTTAATTTTGGAATATGAAGAAGAAGATAAAGAAAATCTATATGAAGTTTCTCTTATTAATGTTATAGATGGCGATACGTTATTAGTAGAAGCGGATTTGGACTTTATATAAGAGTAAACGGAGAATGGAAAGAAAAATAGGATATTAGGAGGAAAAATTATGAAATTAATAGATATTAATGATAAATTCGCTGATGGAAAATTAATTTGTATTATCCTATTAATAGCTATTTTAACATCCTTAACTTTTTATTGGATGTTTGAAAAAGTTGATGAAATAGTTGATGAAACAGATTTATATGAAGCTAATATTGTTGAGGTTGTGGATGGTGATACAATATGGGTGGAAGTGGATGGAGAAGAATTAAAGGTAAGATTGATTGGTGTTAATGCACCTGAATCCGTTCATATGGATGCAGAGCAGAACAGTGAATATGGTAAAATGGCAAGTGAATTTACGAAAGATTTCTTGGAAGACTATACGACTGTATATCTGCAGTATGATGAAGACCGGCAAGACCAGTATGAAAGAGAACTGTGTTATGTCTGGCTTAAAGAAGATGTAGATACTCAGTCAAAGGATGATATATCTACATATATGTTTAATTCTATTTTGATTGATGAAGGATATGCAGCTGATGCTGCATATGAACCAAACACATCCTATGCCGATTATTTTAAAAAATTATGCCAGGCTGCTAAAGCAGCCGATAGGGGCTTGTGGAAATATGAAGGATTTGAATTAGAAGTCTCACCGTGAGACTTTTAGAAAATATAATGAAATTAAAAAAATCGTAAAATCAATTTCCCGAAAACCTTGATTTTACAATAGTTTCCTAAATCGTCATTTTGGCCAAACAGATCCGTTCCGGATGTTTAGCCAAAATGACGATTTTTTTCTGCAGTCTTTCCCGGTTATGTTTTGCTTTTATATAAAATTCATTAGAGTTTAAATAAAAAAATGTCAGTTGATCCGTTTCCGGAAACTGACATTTTTTTTATTTCAAACATATGAAAAACTTTACTATTACATAATAACATTAAAAAAGAGTTTTGTCAAAAGTCTCACCGTGAGACTTTTTGAGTTTGTTTTATACCCGGGCAAAAAGGAAATTTATTGCTTCGCAATACCGCCCGGGTAAGAATTGTGCTACGCACAATTATCTCAAATATTTATCGTTGATAAATATTGAGAAGCTGCATCCGCAGCTTTAAGAAAAAATGTTATGAAAAAATATTAATGCGAATTTTTTGTGTACTGGCATCCCGGACACCACCAACTTTTCAATATGGCTTTCGTATATCGTTCACGGATATGCGTGGCCACTTTATCCTTCGCCTTTACCACTGTCAAATACCGCAAAAAATTTTTCTTCCGTAGGTCAGAAAATTTTTATTGCATTGCTTCGCATATTTGACAGTGGCACGTCTCCGGATTTTTGAGTGGCAAGCATACCGCAAACTGATAGATATACGAAGCCAAACATATTGAAAAGCTGAAGGTTGAAACCTGGAGTATCAAAAAATACTTAAAAAAGCACCCGCTCCAGAAGATACCAAAGCCAATATGAATTTAAAAACAGAAAGGAATTTAAAATTATGACAAAACTTAAAAAATTAAACGAATTGAAAAAAGGAAAATTCACAATAGTGACCGACCATGGAAAAATAGAAAGTTATTTTGAAGAGGGTCTACCCATTTTTTGTATAGTTCCAAACCATTATAAAATTTATGGGTTCATACAAGATTAAATCGAAACGCTCTTTTGAGCGTCTTGGGTAGGGTGGCAACCTTCCAACTGATGAGATAAGCCGAAATAAGGACGAGCCGATGATAAAGGAGATTATACAATGAAAAACTTTACAACTAACTTATCAAAAGCGCTTACAAATAAAGGTTTCAATCGAGTTGAAATCAAAGAAGTAACTAAAAATAACAATTTGCAGTTACACGCAGTACTGCTTTTTGAGAAAGGAGATGAAAAAGTTACACCATCTATTTACATTGATGAATTTTTTGAACACTATAAAAGTGGTAGAAGCCTTAATAATATTGTAGAAGAAATTATTGATATCAATGAAAAATACAAACCTAAATTTAATGTTGATGATATTTTTTCACAAATGGACAAAAAGGAAAACTTAAGAATTAAGGTTGTCAATGCAAAAACAAATTTCTTGGAAGATTCTATTCACAGAATTATTTGTGACGGAGAACTGGCAGAAATTGTTATTTCAAAAGTAGATGTTGAAAGTGGCGGTCACGTGAAACAGTTAAAAGGTAGACTTCCGAAAGATATTAAAAATGAAGATGAACTTTTCAAAGTTGCTTATGAAAATACAAGAAAAAAATGTGTTTCTTTCACAATTGCCGAAGTTTTCAGAACAAGAGAAGAATGGGAATACCTTCCGAATGTGGTAAAAGCAGAAATTGAAAACTCACCTATGATTATTATATCAAACGAAGATAAAAATTATGGGGCAAGTTGCTTGGTGCATACAGACTTTTTAGAAGAAGTTTCACAAAAGTATTTTGAAAATCAGAATATGATTATCATACCAAGTTCCATTCACGAATGCATCTGCTTACCATATGATATGGATTTGAATTTAGTAAAAAGTATGGTTTGTGAAGTAAATGCCACAGAACTTGAACCAGATGAGATACTTTCAAATGAAGTTTTTATTTTCGATAATACAACAAAAAAATTAAATATAGCAAAATAACACAAAATTTTAAAAACTGAATATTGAAAAAATAATTTAAAATGCTCGTCCTTATGCGGTGGGGTGTAAAGCCCCACCAATATAAACTAAGGATGAAAAGGAGCAAAAGTCTCATCGTGAGATTTTAAATATAATAAGATATTAAATGGATATTGACTTAAATATAAATTTGTGTTATTATATAAGAGTAATAAAAAAGTCCTGGTATCAGGCAGAAAGGATTTTATTTTATGAATGAAGAAAGATGTATTGAAATTTTAATGATGGACAAATGTACAAAGAAAGAAGCTGAAAATCACTTAAAAAGAGGTTGTGTTATTTTTACGGATTTTGAGGAGTGTTTTGATAAATATATGGAAGATTTGAGTTGTGATGAAGAACAAATAGAAGCATATAAAAAGATGATTCAAGAAAAAGTCCCTGTACCAGATTGGTCAATTGTTGAGGATGATGGAAAGACATATTATATAATGTATGTCTTGTAACTTTAAATCTATATTATTAAATGAGAATTGGAATGATATGATTATTTTATTAAAAGGTGAAGCTGACTTCACAAAAAGTGAATATGAGAAATTTGACAAAGGCAGTACTATTTTTGAAATTGACAGTTTTCCTCAAGAACTTAAATGTTGGAAAGATAATGAATTGGAACTTGCTAAGGAATATTTAAAATATTGCAGATGTAAATATATTCATTATCCGCATTGTATTGATGTACAGGAATACGCTTTGGAGTATTATGATTGTAAAGGTGTGTGTTACATATTTGCAGAGGCAATAGAAAAAACGGAAAACATATTATAAGTCCATTTTATAGTACAATTGAAATAATATCATAAAAGAAAAAGGAGATATTTTTATGAGACTACAAGAGTTGCTTAATAAGTTTACAAATGCAGATTTTTTAATCACAGTTGACGGTTGGTGTGATGAGTTATCTTTTTACGAATATGAGGACGAGAAGAAACAAGACTACTGGAAAAAGTACAAGGACAAGAAAGTGAAAAGCATATCAATCTTGACTACTAATGGTAGACCGGAACTTTGTATAAGGCTTGAGGAGAAATAATTTATGGATGGCAAATTAACATTTAAAGATTTTGAAAAAATAAATGATGCACTGGTACAAGTCGAACAACTGGTGTTTGAGTATTCTAAAAAATTAAGTGAAAGTAAAAATTATGCTGATTTGGAAGTGGTGGCAAAGTTAAAAATAAAGCTTGATGAAGTTGAAAATATTATTATTGATGAATGTAGAGCACGTAGAGAAAAAGTAAATTTATTTGAACAACCTATGACACTTGAAGAACAGTTGGAATTATCAGAGTCTTTAAATGATTTCTTGGAGATGTATGTTAATGAATTTTATGATGAAGTCGAAGAAAACGAAACATCAGTTGATAATCTATGTAAAAACTTGCACGGTTTATATAAAATCACTCGTAAATTAGTACATAGAGCAGATAGAGAATAAGAACCGGAACCGGTGCTTATTCTTTTTGTTCATATTCTAAAAAAGATTTCATATTTCATTTTTTAAATTTTTTATCATCTCTTCCATTTCTTTTACATTACTTTCTAATAATGCGATTTTTCTTTCTTTAATAATATTTAAAGGCATATCATTATTATTTGTTCTGATGTAGGTTAAAAGAATATCTAATAATGGTCCTATTTTTACACTATTATTTTTACATAATTTTTCTAAATAAATATAATTTTCTTCTGATAAATTAAAAGTAAATTTTCGTAAATTTCTTTCATCTTTCTTTCTACCCATAAAAATCACCTCGCAAATTTTTTAAAATAATTTTCTCTTTCCTCAAAACTCATATCTTTTATTGGAAGATATTTTTCTGCTAAAGCACCAGTCTGAATAAGAAGATGTGTTCTTTCTTTTCTATCCTGGCTTTGTTTTAAATTGTGTTGAATAATTTTCTTTTCCTGTTCTAACTGTTTAATTTTTAAATCTAATTTTTTTATCTGTTCCAAATCACTCATAACATTTTCTCTTTTATCATTTCCTTGATTTCATCAGTACTCATATCTTTAAGATTGTATTCCTTAATCAGATATTTTCCTACTTCCCTATATTTATTATCTAATGCTTTTTTGCGACGTTCCTTCAATTTGGCAATCTGTTCGTTGATTGCGTTCACATCTTTACTCAATGGAATTTCTCCTTGTTTGTGCTGATGGGCTGCATCGGCAGCCCTGGGTTGTTCTAGGTAGTGTATTCGCTGATCCGTTTTACGGAAGCGAATACACTACCTAGAACAACCTTATTATATTTAATTTATAAAATTATTTCAAGGGTATTGCAAATGAATAAAAAAAATTCTATACTATTCCCGTAGGGCGCACTTATACACCGCTTGCGGTGTGTGCGAAATTTTTAGAAAAAATTTACTAAACGTCAGGCGTGCGGAATTGCATAAAGAGGTCTCACCGTGAGACTTTTAAGAAAGGGCTAGAGGTCTCACCGTGAGACTTTTAAGAAAGGGCTAGAGGTCTCACCGTGAGACCTGACAAAGTAACAATGGCGATATATCATTTTTCAGCACAGATAATTTCAAGAATATCTGATAAGGGAACACCACGGTCTGCTGTCGCAGCTGCGGCTTACCGCAGTGGAGAAAAGTTGTACAGCGAACAGGACGGAGAATCGAAATTCTATAAAAGGGATGTAATGCCGGAGACATATTTACTTTGCCCGGACAATGCGCCGGAGTGGGCAAGAAACAGAGAAAGTCTATGGAATGAAGTCGAAAAAATTGAAAAAAGATATGATGCACAATTGGCAAGAGAAATCAATATAGCCTTACCAAGAGAATTATCAGAAGAGGAACAAACTAAATTAGCATTGGAATTTTGTCAAAAAAATTTTGTGGATGCAGGTATGGTTGCGGATATTGGCATCCATAGAGATAAAGCACACAATCCACATTTTCACGTTATGCTTACCTTAAGAGAGATTGATGATAATGGTAAATTTATGTCCAAGAGCCGAAAGGTTTATGAATTGGATAAAGATGGAAATAAAATCAAATTACCTTCCGGCAATTATAAAAGCCATAAAGAAAATAGAACTAATTGGGATGATAAAGAAACTCTTCAAAAGTGGAGAGAAAACTGGCAGCGCCTTACAAACCAGTATCTTGAAAAAAATGGTTTGAGTGAAAGAATAGACTGTAGAAGTTATGCAGAGCAGAACTCAATTTTAATTCCGACCATTCACGAAGGACCTAAAGTACATCACGCAGTTTTAAGTAATCAGGAAACAGAAATTGGCGATTATAACAAGCAGGTGAGAGAATATAATTCAAAGATTATAAAGTTAGAAGAATACAAGAGAGAACGAGAAAATTTAAGAGAACAGCATATATACCGTTGTTTTACAAAAGTAGAAAAAGAACAGCTTGTATATGCTGCAAAGCAACTACATTTTTATGTCAATAATGAAAATATAGAACAGAGATTGAAGCAGCTTGATAAGTGGGAAAAATCTCATTTTTATCAAGGTGGAGAATTTAATAAATTTGAACGCATCCTAAAGGAACGTCAAATTATTAAAGATGTTAAAGAAATATTCAAAAATGAAGCTGCAAGATTCTGTGATAAATATTATGAAGGCGTGAACCTGTTGCCGGAAGATAAGACAGAACTCGTAAGTCGGACAATAGACAGAGGCCAATTATTAAGCTCATCTGAAATAGATGCACTCAAACTTGAGTTAAGAGAAAAAGAGTTTAGGGAAGTTACTAGACATCTTCTTACTAATGGGAATGTATTCTGGATGGATGCTGTTCGTGAAATTCAGAAAGAAGAATTAAAGGCAAGGGAAAGTTCTGGAATATCAGTTGCCTTTAATGATGTTCTTAAGTTGGATTCTGCCAAAGGAGCATATCATATATATCAAGATAAACACACAAATCAGACTTTCATCGGTAAACAAGAAAGTAGAGAAAACGTGACAAGGGTAACTGAACATATGAGTGTTAAGGAAGCACATAGCTGTCTGTTAGAATATATAAAAGGTACAGCAGAAATTCCATACATACGTACTTACAATATAGATAAGGTGGAAAAATTAGAACAGGCCTTGTGTGTAATGGATAAGCTGTATGATGAACAGATATATGATAGATATGGAGATTCCATAAATATTAATAATATGACGATACCGGAAAAAGAAATGATTCTGCATTACGAAGAATATTACGGTACACTGTATCAGCAAAATTATATACCGGCACCGCCTTATTCCGTAGAAGAAAAGAAAAATATTATAAAATTAATGACAAGTGGAGAAGTCAGAGAAATAGGAAATATCTACCCACAGTTTAAAAATAATAGTGTATATCTGAATATGTTTGTGATGGATTGTTTGAGCGATGAAGGTATTACTGATAGTCTTAAGAATGAATTGAAACAATTTGTTTTACCAGAAACGAAAAATGCAGATAAAGAATATATGAGAATGCCTATATCACCTCATACATTAATAAGTCAGATATTGAGCGGAATAGCAAGGGATATGAAGCGACAAGAGCAAAGTAGTCCAATAATACATCGTATAAGAAAACGAAGAAAACGTTTAAATGACCAAAACCTACAGCAAAATCAAGGTATTATTTGACACTAATTGTCAATAAAAGTAATATGAAAACAAATATAAGGAAAGGAGAAAAATATGGAAAAGTTAAATGCGGGACTTTTGGCAATTCAGGGCGTTGCCACCGGTGTTGTAGTTGTATTTGCGATTATAGCAGCTGCAATTGTTTTTTGTAAGAACATTGGGTCTATTGATGAACAGGGAGTTAAACATAAAATGCTAAGCTCTTTTTTAACAATTCTGGCAATGGTAGCTATAATGGCAGCACTTATATGGGGTGTGCCTTGGATTTGGAGTTTGTTTGTTGGATAATTTTATCTTTGAAGTCTCATCGTGAGACTTCAAAGAAGAAAGGCTGTATATGAGTGAAAAAAATGAATTAGATAATGAAATATTTTTTTCTGTGAATGTTCAGTCAGGTTATCAATATGTAGAAGGACTCGGCGGATATGAATTTAAAAGATATATATTACCGGTTGCAGCGGTGGTTATAGCAGTTGCTATAATACCACCGTATGCAAGTGTCTTATTTTGGATTATTAAAATCTTAATTGCACTCATTGCGGTGATATTTTGTATTTTTATGATAACTATAAAACCTGTTCAGACAAGAAAAAATATAAATTTGGAACAATGGATAAAATGGCAGTTAGATTATAATAAAAGGCAAAAAATATTTTTTGTCGAAAAAAAGGATAAAACAATATATGGAAAATAACAATCTGACAATTCGAGATATTACGGATGCACAAGGGCTATTTGAAAATTATATAGTAACGTCTAATAAACTGATTGCTTTTATTGAAGTGGAAGCCTTAAATCTGGATTTGGAAGATGACTATATGGTTAAAAGTGTAATAGATAGTTATAGTGCCTATTTACTTACAATGAAAAGTAGTAACGAAAGTTTTATGAATATTTCGATGACATCGAAAAACGATACGGAAATGTATGAATTATATCTTAAAAAATTATATATGGATGTAGATAATAGGGAAGATATAGACGAAACAGCAAAAGATAATATTCGACAGTTGATTGCCTCAAAAATTTTAAATTTAGAGGAACAAACACAAAGAAACGAATCTGTAAAAAAACAACATTTTATGGCAATAGGACAAGTAGTATCGAGAAAAGAATATGAAAATTATAAAGAAGCTGCGAATACTCTGACGGATAAGTGTAATCAGATGATTAATGAAATGAAAGAGTGGCTTAGAAATTTAAATAGAGATTTAGAAATTAAAATAACAGATAATCAGGAAACGTTAAAAATATTTCAACATTTCACAGATAACAAGGCTGCATTATTAAGTTAAAGTCTCACGATGAGACTTAAAAGGAGCGTACAGAAGTCTCACGATGAGACTTAAAAGGAGCGTACAGAAGTCTCACGATGAGACTTGAAGGAGTATACAGAAGTCTCACGATGAGACTTGAAGGAGCATACAGAGGTCTCACGATGAGACTTAAAGGAGAAAAATAAATGAGTGTTCTTGCATTTGATAAAACAGCCATAGAATCAATATTTCCCTTTGTAATAGAAGAAGAAAGAGACTGTATTATAGCAGGGGGAAATTATATAAGAGTTATTGCTATTACTCAATATCCGGAAAAAGTTGAAAAGAATAACTGGGCATCTGAATTGAAACGTATTAAAGGAAATGTAACGGTTATTCAGCATCTTAAACCCACTTCCGATTCTATAATGAAAGAACATTATAATAAAGCTATAAAAAACAAGATGGAAGAACGAGCAAAAACCTTTGACCCCCAGAGACAGTTAGAATTAGATAAAGAAATTAAAAGTTCTCGCCACCAGTTGGAATTGATTCTAGACAGTAAATCGGGTTTTTTATACTTATATACATACATATTAATACAAGGAACATCAAAAAAAGAAATTGATGAACTTGAAAATAAGGTAATGATGGTTTTGACAAAACTTAATATGAAAGGCCTTGTTCCATATAAAATGATGAAGCAGGCTTATTTATCCTGTCTACCTTTGATAAATAATGAGCTCGAAGAATACACATACCAAATGTCTAATACGGATGCGGCAGCATCATTTTATCTTTTTGATGATAACGAACTTTGTAATATGGCGCCCGGTGCGGTCATCGAGGGAATTAATGAGAGAACCAATTCTTATATAAGCGTCAATTACAATGATAGAAAAAAATGTTTAAATCGCAACAAGTTTGTTTTGGGAACTTCCGGTGTCGGTAAGACAACGTATATGTTACACGATTTTTTTGACGATGTATGTAAAGGAAATTATGTTTATATACTTGACCCGGAGGACGAGTATTCTAAATATGTAAAAAAATATGGTGGTACAGTCATTGATTTTGGTGTGGCAAGCAAATATCGAATAAACCCATTGGAATTTTTTGCATCTACACTGTTGGCAGATGATGAAAAAGATGAGGAAGAATTTAATGTTTTATCTGACAAAGAAAAAATGGACATTCTTATCAAACAAAAAATTCAAAGATTAAATGGATTTTGGGAACAGAGAAAAAGTAACATAACAGAAACAGAATTGTCTATTATAGATATTGCATTGACAGAATTATATTGTGAAAAGAAATTTTATGATAAAAAGCCGGATGAATTAGAACACGAAGATTTTCCAATATTGGAAGAATTATATAAAAAATTAAAAAAGCTTGAAGAAACAAATCCTAATGAATATAAAAAAGTGGATGACTTTGTAACAATCTTAAAGAAGGATGTGTATGGTTCATCTAATATTTTTAACGGATATACAAATGTAAATCTGAATACCAGAATTATATGTTTCAATCTGAAAGCGTTGCAGAATGAAAAGAAAATGCAGGGAGCCTGTTATTACAACCTGTTTACTTACTTATGGGATGAGATAACGCTCTTATACAAAAAATCTGTGGTTGAAGGTTGGAAAAATTATGAAGCACGTGTTATAGCAGATGAATTTCATTTTCTTTTACAAAGCACAGCTGGGTGTGATTTCTTTTTTCAGGCTTATAAGCGTTTTCGTAAATATCAGGCGGGAGCCACTGTTGGAACACAACAGATTGAAGATTTAATAAGAGTGATGGAAACAATGAATATAGGAGCTGCCATTACACAGAACTCTTTTACAAAAGCGTTTTTCGGAATGGATAACGCAGGGGTAGAAGATTTGATAAGACATCTGAAAATGACATTTTCAAATAGAGAAGTATCCTTGATGAGAGGAAAAACACAAGGTAAGGCAATATTTATTCACGGAAATAAAAGAGTTTTTTTGGAAAACAAATTGCCACAAGAAGAACTTAGACTACTTAATCAGGAAGAATATGAAAAAATATATAAAGTCTCTTCCAAAGAAGAACCGGATTATAAAAATAAAATATTTATCAGCTTATCCGATAAAGCACAGATTGAAACATATTGGGGAGAACATAGTGTATGATGACTTTGACTATGGATGGTATACAACTTTATAAAAATAACAATGAACATAAAATTTCAATGCCTTTAAGTATGACCAGAGAACCTTCTTTATCCGAATTGGATAATTTAAAAAATGCCGGTGAAAAATTTTTCGACATAAAAGAAATCCAACAGGAAAAGAGTGGCAAATATATTGTAACATATAATATTCCTATGACGGCTAAAAATCTGCTAAGCGTTAAGCAAAGTAATGAAATTTTGAAATTATCTATACTGAATGAAGTGTTAAAAGATAATATTATTGAACAGAAAGGCGGATATATACCGTTATTACATCCGGCAAATATATTTTTTCTAGATATGAAAACAGTGCGATATATGTACGTTGATAATGGTATGTTATATCGGAGTGAAAAACCGGCTCTGGAACAATATAAAGCATTGATTATATCTATTCTCACGAAATATTCATACGAAAAAATGCAGAACTCTGTAACACGTAAAGAAGTTTTGATGAAATTAGATAATCTGTTTCTTATTCAGATAGAAAAAAGCAATTCAGTTGAACAATTGCAGGAATTAATTAGAAACCGTCTTAATAAAATTGAATCAGAATTTTTTTTAATGCAGTATCAGGAAGATAAAATAAGAAAAAGAAAAAATGATACAAAGCTTACGGTTATAATGGTCTGTGTAATTGTGGTCTTTATTATAATGTTGATAATTTTGTTAGGGGGAAAATGATGAAAGCAAAAATTATTTCATTTCTTGTTCTTTTTCCCTTATGCGAAATAATGGCTGTGATATGTACTTTTATGATGCAGGCCTTATCTGATATTAGAAAACAAGAGTTAGAACAATCATATATTGATGTACTTAT
The DNA here is from genome assembly GCA_937898195.1 of uncultured Clostridia bacterium. Classification (GTDB taxonomy): domain Bacteria; phylum Bacillota; class Clostridia; order Oscillospirales; family Acutalibacteraceae; genus Fimenecus. The sequence continues at coordinate 18,381 of CALEJD010000113.1, forward strand.
ACAATATATGGCACATCCAATTAATGGAATTGAAGTGTGTATTGTAGATAGGAATCCTTTTATATGGATTCTTCCGGTGGCAGTTATTGTTTTATTGATATTTGCTTTAACACGAAAAGCACGTATTACATCACAGATTGATAATAGTGGAATATATGGAACGGCAAATTGGGAAAGTATTGATAAACTTACAAGGAAAAATCTTAGAGGAAAAAGAAAATTTTGTACGTATACAAAGAAATATTTCTTGAATAAATTTTTGGAGAGTATTAATGAAAATGACAAAAGAAAAAGAATATGATGATTTTTTTATAGGTACGTATAATGACAAAATTGTAAGTTTGCCTTGGAATAGTAGTTTGCCAAATAATAATGTGTTCGTATCATCCGGACCGGGTGGCGGTAAATCCCAGGAATTAGTTATTCCGAATGTTATCAATATCAAGGAAACCAGTATTGTGGTTACAGACCCATCAGGTGAGGTATATGCAGCTACTGCTAAAATTAAAGAAGCACAGGAATATCAGGTTCTTGTGTTAAATTATGAAAATATGTTTTGTTCAATGAGACATAATCCGCTTCTTTACGTGGAAACACAGAGAGATGCAATTACAATTTCAGAATTAATCGTCTCTTCGCGAAATGACTCGAAAAATAAAGATATATGGTATAACACACAGGTAAGTCTTTTGACTTGTCTTATTTTATACTTTAAATACGAAATGCCTAAAGAAAAATGCACAATTCCGGGAATTTTGGAATTTCTTGAAGAGACAGATATGGAACAGGATGAAGAAACAGAGATGAGTGATTTAGATGTAGTTTTTCTTGATTTACCTAAGGGACATCCGGCACGTAGAGCATATTCTATGGGATTTGGCAAATCTAAAGCAAAAACGAGGAGCAGTATATCAATATCCATTGTTACAACTTTAAGTAATTATCTGGATGAAGAAGTACAATATTTTATGAGTGGTAGTGACTTCATTTTAGATGAGATTGCAATGAGAAAAAGTATACTTTATATTATAACACCGCCGATGGATGAATCCTGGGATTCAATGATTAGTTTGACATATAATCAGTTATTCCAAAGATTATATAAAGTGGCCAGTTTAAATAAACGCAAGCTGCCAGTGCCATTAATAGCTATTTTAGACGAATTGCCTAATATCGGTAAATTAGAAAAATTGGAAAGATTTCTTGCTACCTGTAGAAAATATGGCATAGCAGCTGCATTGGTTATTCAAAATATTACGCAGATGTATGATGTATATGGAAAGGAAAAGGCGGAATCCATCATAGGAAACTGTGCGACAAAAATATGCCTCGGAAACTGTAATACGGTTACAAATGAATTTTTCTCTAAATTATGCGGAACAGCAACAAAACGAGTGGAAACAGGCGGCAGTTCTACGTCTAAAGGGACGAATCATAATGATTCATCTAGTGAATCTCAAAATTATAATTTTGTTCAGGCATCTTTGATTACGGCTGATGAAATAGATAATTTAGATGATGAGTTAATTATGAAAGCTTCTGGATTAAAGCCAATTAAATTAAAAAAATATATGGCTTTTGATATGTTTCCGGAAAATATTATGTCTAAATATGCAACAGACCCTTTGGAGTTTGAAGCATATACTACAAAATATGCAAAAAGATTTTTTAAGGAAAAAAATGAATTTATAAAAGTTGCACCGAAAAGAAGAGAGGGTATGTAAAATGATTGATGTTTTAAATGGTTTACTGAATGGGGAAGGGGCGGAAGTGGATGTAGGCTTGCTAACGAATTCTTATCAAAATGCATTTATGACAAGTATGGTTGTACGATTTATGGATTTTCTAAGTGGTACAATTAGTAATTTTATGAATTTGATGAATGACTTATTTTTTAATTATCAAGGATTGGTAGGACCGTTTGCTATAGCTCACGGTGTTGCAGGAACAGCGGCGGCGGTAGCACTAGTGATTGTTCTATTAAAAAATGGTATTCAGAATTTAATGAATATGGCAGGGAGTGGAGATTATGTGTCACCGGCACAAATAATTATGGATGTTATTAAAGCAAGTGGATTAGCTTGTTTTCTTCCTTGGTTAGTTGCTTTAATTACGTCAATAATGCCTCCGGTTTTTAAATTTATTCTTGGTAGTGGTTTTGTACATATTGGGGGTAATGCGTGGATGGGCTTTTTAAAACCGGAAGAAAGACAATATGTTGAAGGTGGTTGGGATAACTGGTTAGTTTCACAATTCAATCCTGCCTGGTGGGCAGTTATTGCTTTTATACAATTATTAGTTATTATTTCAATCGTATGCTTCTTTGCTTCAATGTGTAAGTTTCAAGTGGAAATGATGTTTATGGACTTATTTGCCATAATAGCAGCGGTAGACAGTGTTTCGTCGAAGAAAAATATTTATGAAACTTGGGTGCAAAGTTTTCAAGCAATTCTTATTACACAGGTTTCAAATATATTATTTTTTGCGTTGATGATTAACCGTTATTTAGCGTTGGCTAATAGTGCAAACAATGTTATGTCAATAAATATGCTTCTTGTTGTAGGTTGTGGATGTTGTCTTATTAAAGGAACAGTATTTACCAATAAATTCAAGAATGGTGGTTTGATTGGCGGTGGTGTAGGAGCTGTAGCCAATGTGGCCAGAACAGCAATGTTTATGATGCCGAGATAATATAATAAGATAAATAGAAGGGAGAATTACTTAAAAATGAAATTAGAAAATACTAATTTGAACGAAGCAGAAGTATGGAATGATGATTCTGGTGTTTTTTTGCCGGATGGAACAATTTCAGATGAAGAACTTTTAGAAGGTGATATATATGATGAAAAGTCTCACGGTGAGACTTCTAATCAATAGTATGAGGTCTCACGATGAGACGTGTAAAAGTATGAGTTACCTTAATTTTAGTATATCACGTAACTGGTAGCTATGTTAAAGCCCTGCCCTCTAAAAAGGGCAGGGGGAAAGGGGACAGAGGAAATGAAAACAAAAAACGAATACAGAGAATATCTTGCAGATATGTTTATATCAGCCATCGAAGAAAAAGGACTTAACTGGAAAAAAGGATGGCAGGGAGCGGAATCACCTAAGTCCGCAATTACAGGTGCTCCATATAAAGGAGTTAATAGATTTGCATTGGAAATGGTTTCTTTGGTCAATCAATATGAAGACCCTAGATGGGCAACTTTTAAGCAGATTCAGGATAAAGGATGGAGTCTGGAAAAAGGGGCTAAGGGAGTACAGATTGAATACTGGGTACCACTTCATCCGGAAACCAATAAAACTACTACTTGGGATGTAATTAATAAATTAAAGGAAGCTAAACCGGATATTTTAATACAGGCAGTACCTCAATATTACTATGTATTTAATGCGGAAAAAATAAAAGGTATACCGGAAAGAGAAATTATACATAATCCGGATATTAAAATGGAGAATGTAGTCCCTAAAATTGCTCAGAATATGGGAGTGGAAATTTTAGATGATGGTGGAAACAGAGCCTTTTACAGCTTACCAGAAGATAAGGTGCACCTTCCTAAAACAGAAACATTCAAAACGTCATATGATTATTATGCTACAGCAATGCACGAGTTAGCTCACGCTTCAGGAGCGGCACACCGTCTGAACAGAGATATGAGCGGGAGTTTTGGAACGCCTTCTTATGCTTTTGAGGAATTAGTGGCAGAAATGTCTTCTGCCTTTATGTCAGAACATTTACCTTATGAGTTGCCGGAAGAACAGCTAGACAATCACAAGGCATATCTCAACTCGTGGATGAAGGCGATTAAAGATAATCCGGATTATCTCATTCAGGCGATTAAGAAAGCAGATACTTGTGCTAATTACCTTGAAGAAATGGGAGAAATTCATCAGGAGCTGCAGAAAGAAATGCAGCCGGAAAAATCTGTAGCCAATGAAATTAATAATGTAGATATATCCAATATGACTATGGAGCAACGTTATACAGAAGCTTTAAAAATAGCCGGTTATGAAATTATTCCAACACCGGAAGGAAGTCCGGCAACTATTACAATTAGAAATCTTGAAACAGGATATGAGCTAGGTTCTGATGGTTGGGGAGGTATAATTGAAGAATTAGAAAAAATAGAGGATAAGTCTATTTACGATAAAATAGAACATTTACTTCATTCACAAACAGATTTATATTATTACACTCAAAATTTAGGCGGGAGCGGATTAGATAAAAATTCTGAATACGTTAAACATCCGGATTTTGAAAGTGCATTAGAAGCTTTTAATGGAGCGGATTTGACAGATGGAAAGACGATTGGTATTTATATAGAAGGTGGCTATTATGACTTGGCATATTATGATTCTGCGTTAAATTCTTTTGTTATAGATAATAACTTGTCATTAACAAATTATTGGGAAGATTTCAGAGATTATGTTTCGGCTGATATGTCTTATGAGGATTACAAAAAAATTCAGGAAAACATACAAATTATTAATGATTCATTAGGTCCAGAAAGAACATATACGAATGTTTTAGAAGGTTTCAGAGATATTTTTGATAATTCTAAAGGAGAAATGTTATTGAATAATAGCATAGATGGTTCTTGGTTTGGCAGAATTGCTAATGATAGTAGACCACAGGATTATGTCCAGTTTGAAATATTAGGTGATGAGAAAAATAATGAAATTACAGCCTTATTAACAACAGTACACGGTAATGAGGTTGTAGATGTAAAAGATTATGAAATTAAAATTCCAGAAGGTGGCTTTGATAAAGGAGTAACACAAGCCTTTAACCAGATTGGAAGTTATTTTACTAAAGATAATAATTATATAAAAGAAGCTGCTTATAATCTTGATACAGACTGGGATAAAAAATATACATTGTATGCACCTTTTATGGAAAATGAAATTGATAAACATTATCAGGCTTTAGCTAATAGAGGATATGAATCCTTTCCAAATTATGATAATTATAATCAAAGACAGACAGAACAGGTTAAAATATCCCTGGGCGATGATGTACAACAAATGAATGTACCGGAACAAGCCTCCCCGGTTGAATTATCTGAAAAAAAAACAGAACTGATTAAAAAGGTTGTTGACTATGACCTGCAGAAAATGGAACTGCAGAAAGGAATTGACAATTTTAATCAAAACATCGAAGAAACTTTTAAAGATATAGCTGCAGAAGACATATCTAAAAATGGTTCAATAGCGGAAGATACAAAACAGTTAATGGAAGCTTATGGAATTAAGGACAAACCATTTTTAGAAAATGTACAACAGATTGATTCTGCTAAAGGTGATATCCATATTTATCAGGATAAAAAAGATGCGAAGAAAAATTATCTCGGAAAAAAGGTAGAAAATAATGGTGTAAAGATGATTCAGAAGATGTCTGATGCTATGGATTTAAAGTCTGCCCGGGAGAAGTTGAAAGAAAATATTCACCATAATCAGGATAGAGCGTTACAGCAGAGTATCAAACAACCAAAGCCGACAATTTCTATAGGAAGGGGGTTTTGATAAATGGATATTAATGAAAAACTTTTACGAATTGAAAGTTTAAGTAATGAATTGGTAAAAGCTATGGATGAAGGTAATTTAGTGCGCCAGTATGAATTACTACAAGAATATGAAAGAGAGGGGGATAAAGATGGAGAATAATAGATATTCATATGTTGAAAAAGATGCTATTACCATTAATGAAAAGTTAGTCATTGAGAAATCAGATAACGCATATATTACACGTATTCCATATACTCGTGAATACGTGAAATTTCCCAAAGATGCAACAGAATGGATAAGTGATGTGACAATGAAAGTTCATATCCCGGATGATATGCAAATCCTTCATTCGATGGCTCCGGAATTTGATAGCCATACTCAAATAAACGGTAAGCAGCTTAAAACGCATTATGATGAGGTTATTAGGAAGTATGCTCATCAAAATCAAGAGCAAACTTCTATTAACAATCATTCTCCGACTGTGCCGGAACAAAATAAAAAGGAGCAAGCTCCTGTTAAAGAAATGGTTCAGGAAGTTCAAATAACGCCAGAAATAGAAGATAGGGTTTACCGGGAAGTGGAACAATTAGATTCCTTTAGTCAGAGGGTGTATGCGGATGATAATATTATTAAATATTACCCTCATATGATGCGTGGTGATGAGGACTTAAATAAGATTCTTACGTACCGGAATCAGCAAAATATTTTTGCCAATGATTATGCTAAACGAAATGAACCGGATAAGAAAATGGAATGTCAGCAAAATATTAAAGTTGCAAATGCAATGATTAATGAAAAAACAGAAGCTGCCGTTCAAAAAATAAAATTGACTTATCAAACAGAAATGCAAGCTATGCAAGATTGCAGTCCGGTAGCTCTTGATATAGAGCAGTTTAAAAAATTCCCTGCGGACCTGCAGAAAGAAGAATCTTTTAAACAGATGGTTTTATACAAAGCCCAGTTAGAAGATTTGAGGACAAGCTATATTAATGCTATCAATACCAACACTGATAATTATAAGGCTGCACTTGGTGCAGCTGCACCGGATGTTTTGTTGAAGTATGAAAGTAGCATTCAGACGAATGAAAAGACTTACTTGGATAATATTGCAAGTCTTACAGATAAGATTAACAATGTAAATTTTGCTATCAATTATGAAGTAAGTAAGATGCAGAGGATTCAGCCGGCTATTATTCCGGATATCGGTGACCAGATGCGTAATATGAATATTAAAACATTAGGTCAGGTAGAACGTATAATGCACAGTCAGGATAATTTGATGAAGTTAGGAAATTCAATGGGAAATCTAAACATATATCAGACAAAAGATGGTCGCAATTTTGTTGGCCGTAATCTTAATGGCCGGGTAGAACAGATAGGGGCACATAATAGCTTAAAAGAAATCAGGAAAAGTTTTAAAAATTACATAAAAGAGTGTAAGCAGGAAATGAAGCTTCAACCTAAAATACAAATGGCTTTAGGAAGGTAATATAAATGAGAGCGTGTAAGGGTTTTTATAGAATATTCTCAGTTTTGTTTTTAGTAATTTTTATTCCGATATTGTTTTGCATAGTGATATGGGGAAATGATATGGAGTATAACGTGGTTAATAAAGTGGTAACATTACAAGATAATAAAGTGCTTTTGTTACTGTGCATACCGGTTCTGATTTTGATATTTTTATTTGTCTATCTTACAAGAAAAATTGAGATGACAAAAAAGTTATCTGTCATTATGAATATTGTTATGTTGTCTATATTTACAATTATCTTCTTAGTAAATATGGAAGTGTGTAAATGTATTAACATAGCGCAGGGATGGGATGTTTCCTGTGTGGTGGGTACGGCATACAACTTACATAATGGTATTCTGATAGGTGATGATATTTATTATTCGTTGTGTCCCAATAATGTTCCTATTACGTTTGTCTTATATAAGTTGTTCGATTTAGCAGATGCAATGGAAGGTTTTACATATGTAAGCGATTTTATGTGGGTAGTTGCTGTCTGCATTATGTTATCTGTGACAGGATATTTAACCTGCGTTACTGTAAAAAAGATTACGCAAAATTTTGCGGCTACTTGTATCACGTGTTTTTTATATGTAGGCTGTGTTTGCTTTACACCTTGGAAAACGGTGCCTTATACGGATATGTTTGCAATAATGTTCCCTATGATATGTATTAGCTTTTATGTTTTTCATTATTACAGTGAAAAAAGGATTTTGCGATATGTTTTGTGGTTTTTTATATTTCTGTCCGGTTCACTGGGGGCTTTAATAAAGCCTACCGTATTTATTGTTCCAATTGCAATTGTATTATGCGAAATACTCCGGTGTGTTGTAAGTTTTCGTGATAAATGGAAACAATTGATTGTAAAGGTGGTGCTTGTGATAACCGCAATATTTATATATATGGGATGCAAGGCATATATATACGAGGATGTGGGATATAAGCAGAATGAGGAAATTCAATTTACCGCTGTTCATTATATGATGATGGGGCTTAATGAAGAAAGTACAGGGAGTTATCATTCGGGTGATGTAGCTATTTCCGGAAGTGTGTCATTATTGAAAGACAGAACAGAAAAGCAAATCCAAGTCATCAAAGAACGTTTGGAAGAAAAAGGTTTCTTCGGCTATTTAAACTTTTTGCTAAGAAAAATGGTTATGACTTTTAATGATGGAACTTTTGGATGGGGAAGAGAAGGCGGATATATACCGGATGTATATCCAATTTATACAGATGCTTCCTATGTAACAATGATAAGAGATATATTTATGCCGAATTATCGTTATAGCGGTTATTTTAATACTTATAGTCAGGCAATATGGCTTTTGATTATCTTTTGTATTCCGGGAGTTTGTTTTATGGAAAAGGAAAAGAGAGAAGTCAGTATGCCTATATTGGTTTCGATGCTGGGAATTATCTTTTATCTGATGTTATTTGAAGCCAGGGCAAGGTATTTAATATGTTTTTTACCTATATTGATTTTTATATCAAGCGTAGGTATTACCAGTTATTATAATGTGTTTTATAAATATTTAATAAGCAGGAGAAAAAGAAAAAATGAAACAATTTAACAAGATAATAGTTATGGTAGCAACGATATGCTTGCTATTTAATACTAGCAAATTGGAAGCTAATGCGGCCACGCATAAACATACAGATGAATGTTATACAATTGAGGGTGCACATAAACACGTAGGAAATGAAGAAGACGGTGGTAGTTGCTATACCAAGAAGGTATATCATTCCCATACCGGTAATGAAGAAGACGGTG